>JAYEMY010000047.1:0-4989 GCA_034718455.1 Thermodesulfobacteriota bacterium | reverse complement strand
TTGATCTGCTTCGGAACGATATAGGGAGGCTTTCTCTCCCCGGAACGGTCCGGGTGCCGGAGATTTTTACTGTTGAGCGCTATAAGACCCTTTTTCAGATGATATCCAGAGTAGAGGGGGAAATTCGCCCGGCCACCTCCTGGCATAAGATCTTTAATGCCCTGTTTCCATGCGGGTCTGTGACCGGAGCGCCGAAAATCCGGACAATGGAGATCATCTCTGAGCTCGAGTCCTCTCCAAGAGGCGTATACACAGGCGCCATAGGATTCATCTCCCCTCAGAGAAAAGCAGTCATGAATGTAGCTATCAGGACAGTGGTCCTGGACGAAGAATCTGGTGAATTCGGGATAGGAAGCGGGATAACAATAGATTCAGATCCTGAAAGAGAATACGATGAATGCATACTTAAGGCCGAATTCCTGACAAATTCTCCGTCCCTATTCTCTACTAAAAAAGGTGGATCAAGGAAGGATTTTTCCCTTATAGAGACTATAAGGTGGGACCCCGGAAGGGGAGAGCAGGAAGTAATAAAGGGTTACTTCCTGCTTGAAAGGCACCTTGAAAGGCTCTCGCGATCCGCCCATTATTTTGCTTTTTACCTGGACCTGGAAAAGGTGAGGAGGAAATTAGCTGAATTTGCAAAGGGCCTGCATTCAAAAAGAAGGTCCTATCGGGTCCGCATGTTGCTGGAAAGAGATGGCTCAATAGATATTTCAGCCTCTGTGCTATCAGCACAGGAAAAGCAGGTTTGTTTCGACCTGTCGCTAAAGACAGTTGATTCTCAAGATCCCTTTTTATATCACAAAACCACACACAGGCCCCTGTATACGGAAGAATACCAGAGGGCCAGGACCTGTAGCCTTTTTGACTGTGTATTTGCAAACGAACGCGGTGAGCTTACCGAAGGGACAATCAGTAATATATTTTTAGATATTGATGGCAAACTCGTTACCCCTCCTGTATTCAGTGGACTCTTAAACGGCACCTTTCGTCAGGATTTTGTAGAACAAGGCAAAGCCGGAGAGCAGGTGCTCTATCCGGATGATCTGAAAAAGGCTCGGGCAATATATCTGGGAAACTCCGTACGCGGACTCCTGAGAGCAAGCTATAGGTGAGGGTTCAGAGGGTCTGGGTTTATTGGGTTTGGGGTCATAAGTGCTGATATTTATGCCGTACGGAATTGATTCGAAAGATGAACGTCCAACGAGGAGCAGCCTTTCTTCCCGGCCCTAAGTCTGTTTCTTCATTTTTTTCATTCAATATTCGATGTTGGACGTTCGATGTTCGATGTTCATCTTTTATGCCCCCTAACCCTTTACAGAAACATACTCTCACCCGGCTTTAGCTCTACTAACTCAGTATCAACTTGCTGGGACGCGAGTTCCTTGCTGAATTCCTCTACAGTGCCTGTAAGAGCAGGGAAGGAGCCATAGTGCATAGGAATGACTTTCTGTGCCCTGATGAATTTGCAGGCACAGGCGGCTTCTCTGGGTCCCATTGTATAGTGGTTTCCTATGGGGACCATGGTAATCTCAGGCCGATACATCCCTCCTATCAGGGCCATATCCCCAAACAGGCCGGTATCTCCCGTATGGTAAAGAATGAGTCCGTTTTCAAGGCGAATCACAAAGCCTGCGGCCTCTCCGCCGTATAGGATCTCATCACCTTCCTGGAACGAAGAGCTGTGAAGCGCGGGTACCATGGTGATTGCAACTCCTTTTGTGATATAGGTTCCTCCGATATTCATACCTGTTACGTTTGGAAGGCCCTTGATAAGGAGATATTGCTGTATCTCGTGGATCGCCACTACTTCAGTGGTAGATGATCTGGCCATGTCCAGACAGGTTCCCATGTGATCTTCATGGGCATGCGTAATAAGAATAAGGTCGGCATCCAGAGAATCAGGCTTGCCTGCGGCTTGAGGATTGTCCAGCCATGGATCAATCCATATCTTCAAATCCTGTTCCGTCACTATCCTAAAGGCTGAATGACCAAAAAAGCTAAGTTTATGAGACATGATTACCCCTTTCTAACTAATAAGTAAAAAAATTATAAAATCCCTATCCATAAATCCTTTCTAAATTTATTCTGACTGCCGGGTCAAGGACATTCAGGTCATTCAACCTGGCAGGTTCGATATTTAGCTTTGTGAAAATAAGGAACTCATTTTCCTCTATTTCAACATGAAGCTTCCTGATCATTTCCTTGCGCTCAGAAGTAGTTCCATAACGTATTAACAGGTCCTCAAATCTTTCTGATAATGTGACTATGGATGTGTGCTTCACACGCTTATCTGCATAGTTCACAAGTAATGCCTCAGTAATTGGAGCATATCTGATGCTCCGGTCGAGACGCACGTGTTGACGAGCTATATCCGCCACCGCATGATACCCCAGAGAGTCAAGCAATCTAAAGGCCGATAAGGCATGATTCTGCTTTGTATGAATAGAGTCCATCTTGGTTATATCATGGAGAAGGCCACCTGCTTCCACCAAGCCGACATCCAGATCTTCTCCTGCCATTTTGAGATAAGCAGAAATAAACATCCCCACCTGGGCCACTCTGAGACTGTGGGACACTATATGTTCGGGTACTCGATACTCTTGCAGAAGAGCCATGCACTTTTCTCTGTCAAGAAATTCCATTTTACCACTATGCCAAAACAAGAAAGGTATTACAAGAACAGCTTTATTCATAAAAAAGTCTGTAGATAGAAGATTCTAAAAATTGGATGAAAATTGCAGAATTAGCAAGTTCCTGTTGTTTGAAAAAGTTGTTGAAAAATCGTGTTTAACAGAAGAACTTACGAGAATTATACGAATTTTTACAGAGAATAAAAACCTTATCTTTTCCGTATGTTACGCAAGTTGTCAAAAAAAGTAACAAAAAATTCATAAGATAGATCCTTGTTGATAACTCATGTACTGACTTAAGAAAAAACTTCCTTTCTCCACTTTGACAGCAGAATATAGCTTCATTATGAACTAAACCAGAATTACGATATTTGTCAAAAAATAACGTTCATATATTTGGCATCCTTACATAGTAAGCCAAAAGTAGTTTACACTTTTAGGGATAATATACCTCAAAAAATATGACTTGTGCGATTAGCTATTAGCCGTTAGCTTTTAGCTTAACAATCCGTTTTTATACAATGTTTTTACCTAAACTAATGGCTAACAGCTTAATGGCCGGCATCCGTTTATGTTGAAAAAGTGTAAACTACAGAATGAAGGATACCATATATTTATAGTATAGAATTTTCCATTTTTGGACAGGATCAACAGGATTGTCAGGATAAAAAATATTAAGAAATCCTGTTAATCCTGTCAGAGAAGTCCGCCCGGAAGGCGCTAATTTAAACACCTTAGAATAAAAAAATTATTTCAAACAAATTGATCAAGAGTTGCAGTAGGTTATACCCACTTTCATGCTGATTGGGTGAAATCAGATTAGTCTCTTGTTAAAAATTAGTCTGTAGTTAGGCCAATGAGCTTCCGAAAAAAAATTAAAGGTCGCAATTGCGTTAGGTCATCATAAATGGAAAACGTCTGGCAAGGTCTAAAAGAAATTCTTCGTCTCAGAATACATGAAGGCAGTTACCGGGTGTGGATTGCCCCTTTGACCTATGGGGGGATAGATGGTGACACTATTACTATCCATTGCCCCAATCAGTTTTTTGTTTCCTGGGTCCAGGAGCATTATTTGCACATGCTGAAGGAGGCACTTATTCAAAAGGGACATGCCTGGAAAATACGGCTTTCTCCTGCCGAAATCGCAAAAGAGGCTGCAAGAGATCAACTACACCTTCCAAACTTCGCCCCCAGTGAAGTGCCAAGGCCCAAATTCTGCGAACGCTTTACCTTTAATGAATTTGTGGTGGGGGACAGCAATCGCTTTGCCTTCTCAGCTTGTTGGACCACAGCTAACGGAGGGGATAATCACAACAATGTAATTTACCTGCATTCTGAGGCAGGACTCGGGAAAAGCCATCTTACTCAGGCAGTGGGGCAAAAAATACTTGAAGAGACACCGGATACGAGACTTCGCTATCTTACTGCCAATGATTTTACCACCCAAGTCGTAAAATCAATAAAAAACGGGCAAATGGAAGCCTTTGTAAGACGCTATCAAAAGGATTGTGATGTTCTGCTCCTTGAAGAGGTCCATTCCTTTGCAGGAAGAGAAAGGACCCAGGCGGAACTGGCCCTGGCCCTTGATCCCCTTATGGACGCGGGAAAGACAATAATCTTTACCGGAAGTCAACTCCCGAGGCAGATACATAATGTAAACGATCAACTGCGATCAAGGTTGTCTAGTGGGCTTATTACCTCCATAAATCCACCGGATCTGTCTACCAGGAAAAAAATTATTGGACGTAAAGCAAAGAATCATGGAATATGTCTTAAAGAAGAAATTATTGATTTTCTTGCCCGGCACCTGAAGGGCGACATTAGGCGAATCGAAGGGGCGGTAATCGGGCTTGTAACCAAGTCCTCGCTACTCAGACAGCCTGTTGATATGGATTTGGCTCGAGAAGTAATTAAAGACTTGGTCGGAGAACCTGAGGCAATTACTGTCGTGGATATAAGGAAAATGATCTGCCGTCATTTCCAATTGAGCAGGGATGAGATCTGTTCAAAATCCAGAAAGAGGTCTATCGCACGACCGAGACAAATGGGCATGTATCTTGCTCGCCGCTATACCGAGTTTTCTCTTGAGGCAATAGGAAGAGAATTCAGCCGTGATCATGCCACTGTATTGCACTCTGTTAACCGTATAAAGCAACAGATGGATGAGTCTGTTAAGCTCAGGCACCAGATAGAATTTCTGATCAAACAACTGGAAAAACAGCAGTGGCAGAACTGAAAGTCAGTAACCGTAGAGCAATCATCAATCAACAACTGAACCCTTAAACCTCTTCAATAATGAAAAAGATTCTGGTTCGACAGATTCTGGAGATTGTGGGGCCTGAGAATTTTTCCACAG
>JAYEMY010000046.1:0-5115 GCA_034718455.1 Thermodesulfobacteriota bacterium | reverse complement strand
ATATTGATATACTGGAGAGGATGTATGTGATGCGCTCTGTTCCCTTTATCGACCTCTCTTCAAGATTGCCCATGTACAGGAAAAACAAAAAACTATATTTGCAGGACCCCCTGATTTTCCACTGTTTTTCCGCAAGGGAAAGCGGAATAAGCGACAATTTCTTTACGGAAAGCCGAAGATTTTTGAATGCCCCCGAAAGAGAATCAAAGTTGGTGGAATCCGTAGTCGGTATGCACATTTTCCGGCACTATGGCAATTGTTTCTACTGGCAAGGGCCAAAGGAAATTGACTTTGTAGCAAAGGAAGGCAGGAGCCTCCAGTTTTTCGAAGTCAAGTACAGGGAGAAAGTGTCTGTCGGCGATTTCAAGTGGTTTGATAAAACCATGCCCAAAGAAGGGACACTGATTGTCATTACCAAAAAGCATTCGGAAAAATATGAACGGATTCGCTTAATCCCGGCACCCATTTTTTTGCTGCAGTTGTAGTTCCTGGGGTTAAAAAATCAGTAAGCGTTCACAGGGCACCGCATCTGCTTTGTTGTCGGGCACTTGAAGTACAGGAAGTACGTCTGCGTACCCGTACGCCTCGCATCTGCAGCACCCTGTAAACGCTTACGGGGCACCGCATCTGCTTTGTTGTCGGGCACTTGAAGTACAGGGAGTACGTCTGCATACCCTCCGCCTCGCATCTGCAGCACCCTGTAAACGCTTACAGTCGGTGGGTTGCGGTAAAACGGGCGTTGTAATCCCGTGAACGGTTACAAAAATCAAAAGGCCTCGAAGCAGAAAAAAATTTGGAATTCGTCCTTAAGCTCAATCAAGTCTTTTATGTTGGCTATGAATGGAATGCGGGCAGAAGTTCCTTTGGGATTTCCCTCAATTTTGGATTTTTGCTATCCTTGTCTGAAAGGACCGGATTTTTTATCGGACAATCGATACCAATGCTTGGGTCTGCCCAAAAGATTCCGTACTCATCCCCTGGGGTATAGAAATCAGTACATTTGTATATAACATCGACGCTTTCACTCAGTACGATGAATCCATGTGCATAACCTTCCGGCACAAAAATCTGTCGCTTGTTTTCTGCTGAAAGATGGGTTCCAAAACACTGCCCGAACCTAGGTGAGCCAATTCGTATGTCTACAATAATGTCAAATATTTCTCCTGTTATTACAAATATCAGTTTCCCTTGAGCATTTTTGAGTTGATAGTGAAGTCCTCGAAGAATGCCATACTGGGAGTGAGAATAGTTGTCCTGAACAAACACCTGGTCTATTCCTGCTTCTGCATATTTCCTCTGATTGTAAGTTTCCATGAAAAAACCACGGGTGTCTTTGAATACATCCGGCTCAATCAAAAAAACATCAGGAAAGGTTGTCTTAGTAAATTTCATTGGTTTTTTCCTCTGAAAGAATCTCCATCAGGTACTTGCCGTAATGATTTTTCAACATATCTTTGGCGAGGTTTCTGAGTTGCCCCTGATCTATATAACCAAGACGAAAGGCAATTTCTTCAATACACGCAATTTTGAGCCCTTGTCGTTCCTGAATGGCCTGCACAAAATCATTGGCTTGAAGTAGTGACTCATGGGTCCCTGTATCAAGCCAGGCAAATCCCCGTCCCAAAAGTTCTACTCGAAGCCGGCTATGCCGTAAGTATTCCAAATTGACGTCAGTGATTTCGAGCTCTCCACGGGCTGAAGGTTTGATGCCTTCTGCTATTTTTACAACATCGTTGTCATAAAAATAGAGTCCGGGAACAGCGTATTTGGATTTGGGCTTTGCCGGCTTTTCCTCGATCCCAATAACATTTTTCTGTTGATCAAATTCAACCACCCCATAACGCTCAGGATCACGCACCAAATACCCGAAGATAATACCGCCGTTTTCCAGGTTGCTGCATCTCCTGAGTGTGTTTGAAAGCCCCTGTCCAAAAAATATGTTGTCCCCAAGGACAAGTGCTACTTTGTCATCGCCTATGAATGGCTTGCCAATAATAAAGGCATGAGCCAATCCCTCAGGGCGCTGTTGTTCTGCATAAGAGATGGAAAGGCCGCATTGCGAACCATCATGAAGAAGTTCTTTGAACCTGGGCAAATCATCAGGGGTGGATATAATTAGTATTTCACGTATACCTGCCAGCATCAGCACTGATAATGGATAATATATCATTGGCTTATCATAAACAGGCATAAGCTGTTTACTTACAACTCGGGTAATTGGGTACAGGCGTGTTCCTGAACCCCCAGCCAGGATTATTCCTTTCATAGTCTCATATTCCTTAGAATTTTATTTTGGTTTCATAACCATCGCTCCCACTGCCAAATAGCTGAATCCTTTGGTAACCATTTCTTCGAAATCCGGAATCATACGCCGCCCGTCCATCACAAGGTAAGGCGGTTTAACGCTTTCCTCAATAGTTCGGGAAAGACCCCGGAATTCTTCAGAGTCAGAGGAAATAAAAAGCGCGTGAGATCCTTCCAGTGCCTCTTTGGCCGTATGGAAATAGTCAATTTTTTCAAAAAGGATATTTTTAGATGTGGAAAATTCAGCCGCTGCAGTCTCAATTGCTAAAGGGTCATAAGCTTTTATCTTGGCCACTCCTTTTCCCAGCAGCGATTCGATAACTTTTATGGAAGCAGCATCCCGCATGTCGTTCGTGTGTTTTTTGAATGCCAGACCCAACACAGCAACTGTCTTGTTATTGAACTGGAACCCTGCCTCGGTTATGGCCCTGTCAATAAGGTAGACTTTTTGAAATTCGTTAACTTCATAGGAAGCTTCAAGCATCTTCGTGCTTACGTTTACTTTTCGCATTTGATAAATTAATGAAGCAATATCTTTTCCGAAGCAACTTCCACCTGCCCCGTTGCTCACGAATGATCCCCAGGTACTTATTCTGTCGTCTGCCGTAACTCCGAGTCTAAGGTCATCTATTTTGACATTGGGGTATTTTTCTCCAATCTTTGCTCCTACGCCATTCCAGAAAGATATGTAAGTGAGAAGCAGGGTATTGGCGACGTACTTAACTGCTTCCGCAGACTCCGGTGTGGTCTCTATGTATTGTATTCGAACGTGATTGACAAATTGGGAATATACCCTGCGAAGAATTTTAAAGTCCTCTTCGTTGTCGCAACCTACTACAATCCGGTCTGGATTTCGTGCCTGAGCGACAGCCGTTCCCTCTGCCAGAAATTCAGGATTTGAAGCAATACCAAAGTTTTCCACATCGTGGGTATCCATGATCTCCTGCAGGTGTCGTGCTGTCCCAATAGGTACAGTGCTTTTATTCACAAAAACAATTCTGCGGTCTTCTTTCCTTTTTGCAACTGTCATGGCAATATTTTCAGCCGCGGCATTGTAAAAAGTAAGATTAGTGGAGCCATCCAGATTTGGAGGAGTCGGCAGACACATGAAAATAGCATCAGTACCTTCCAGGATTGAGTCCAAATCAGAAGTAAAGAATAGGTATTTGCCAAGTGTTTCCTTGATAATATTAGTCAATCCAGGTTCATTGACGTATTTATCAATCTCTTCAGTCTGACCGGTCGAAAATGCTTTAATCTTGTCAGCGTCAATATCGTACGCATACACTTCGTGGCCGTATTCTGAACATACTGCAGCATGCACAAGACCTACATAGCCGGTTCCTGCAACGATGATTTTCATAGTTTCCTCTTTGTGTTATGGGTTTTGTACCGTCCTGTTGTAATCATTCACTTCCCCCCCTGACAGCCAACAGCCTTTTTCGGGTTTCAAAGCACAATCCATTGAGAATACGCCTTTTGGTGCAACCTTGTCCGCGATTGAAACCCTGCAAAAGCCTGTCGGCTGCCAGGGAGTATGAACGGTTACGTCCTGTTACCATCCGGTCAAATAACCTGTCAGACCCACGCATAACCCAACAAATAAATTGATGCCCTTGATTTTGAAAAAATCAAAGCGTGATTCGGCAAGCATGGGCAGCATGCCATGACCATCTTGCACCACGGAGCTTGCCAGCAGGATGCTGAAGGGTATAGCATTTTGATAAAACAGGGTAAGAAATATCAAGTGCGGACCTGATTCCGGAATGAGCCCAACCAGGCATGCAACAGCCAATATGATAAGCTGATTTTGCTGTATCCAGCTTTCAAGATGAAGTTGATCAATAAGAATATGCATAAGGAATAACGCTCCGAATGTCCAGAAGAATATTCGTGGAACGTGAATTTTTGCTATATGGTCCCAGAGATGTTCCTCTAAAAAATGTTCCGGTACTGTGGATACGATAAAAAGCGCTATTCCTGAGACCATGAGGAGGGTAATTCTGATCCAGTTCCAGGCAGGCGGTCCCAGCTTGCCGCTGAGTATCCCGAAAAGAAACAATAATAAAGCGACTGACAGCACTCCGCGGGCCATGGAGCAATGTGTCCATTGTTTTTTTATACGTCCCCAGGGAAAACAGTGACACACATCTTCTTCATGAAGTGCAAATTCTTGTTGACATTCGGATCGACTGATCGCCTTATCCCCAAGCAAGAAATCGGTCAGAAAACCTGTAAAGATACCTAGCAGAAACAAGATGAAAAAAATTAATAGGGCCTTCTCTGGGATCAGGGACAACATGACAAAGGCCTCATCTCCGCTGGTGGCAACCATAGCAGCCACTACTGCTCCCAGACTGAACACTCCATGGGAATAAAGGGTTACTGCCGCAAAAGCTCCGAGGCAGCCGGGAGTTGCTCCTAAAAAACCAGCCAGCAGATACTGTTTGAAACGGCTGTCGCGGAGTTCCTGATGAAATAATCCCCTGGAAAAGACGTTCAGATATTCAACCACCAGCATCATCATCAAGACAAAGCCGGTAATCATCAGGGCGTGAGTAAAACTTTGTTCTAAATAACTTATCATTGGCTCAGGATCAAGAATTTAATCTTGAAGTTTCAGCAAACTCGACAATTGCATAATCTGAATTCATAGTATAAAATTACCTGTTTTTTTGACAAAATCAACAGGATTTACAGGATTTCTTGGCATCCTTCATAGCAAGCCAAAAGTAGTTTACACTTTTAGGGATAATATACCTCAAAAATATGACTTGTGCGATTAGCTTTTACCTAATAGCTAACAGCTAA
>JAYEMY010000045.1:0-5118 GCA_034718455.1 Thermodesulfobacteriota bacterium | reverse complement strand
CCAGTAATTCGAAAGTCTGTCTGCTTGTGCTGATTCCAATAAGAATTCTTATCTTTTCTGTGTTTTCCAAAGACTGGTATATGGCATGAAAGCCGCTGGAATAGAAGTAACCCACAAGGCAGTCAAAGAATGAAGTGTCTTTAATAAGGACTTCAAATCTGTCTTTTAGGCTTTGATTTTCTTCGTTAGTAATAAATGACAGGTCAGTATTCATAAGTATCCATTTATATTAACCTTAAGCGCTAGAGATGGCCATTCCTGATGGCATCATTTCATCATCAGACAAGTATTTAGGCAGTAACCTTGTGAATATGGAGGGAATTCATTAAATTATCAAACTAACTCCGTTCCCTAAATTCGTCCTAAATTCCGTCCTTACCTTTAGCATTCATCCTTAGTTGGGGCATGGCCGGTTGGCTTTTGTGGTTGCCAGATTTCTTCAGGTGTTGGATCACTCACATCTTTGGGATACGTAAATGGCGCAAGCTCACTCTTCTCAAAAGATAAACCATAAGCCACATTCAGTCTTCTCATCCATTTAGTTTCATGGCTTTTAAGCTCTAAATCACTGGGAACTGGCATTCCAATAACATCCGGATAAAGAGTCCCCATAAAGAGTTGACCAGAAAAGGAATTCATAACTCCTGTTTTGTATGGGTGCTCACAATATCCACCGCCCCCAAAAATAACTCTAATTTTGTTTAGTTGCTCTTTGAGGAATAGCTTATTTCTGGCTAAAGCAAGTGTGCTTTCGGTTCCGCGGTTCAATTCCTTGGAGATCCAGCCTTTTGCTTCTTTTAGTTCGGGGGCATCGTCCCCACTTTCCTTCTTCTCTCTCCAATTCTCAAGAGACAAGCAATCTGTCTTCCCGCATTTTTCTGCTACTCGGCGCTCGATTTGGCTTGATCCAATAGGCAATACGCGACCTGCGAGGTAGGTCAAATGCTCTTGATAATCCTGGCGCATAAAAATGAAAACGCTTTGATCCACCGTACCTCCTCCTGTATCGGAAAACAGGTAGATGCCTGAGCTTGAAACACGAGAACGGACAAAGCCTTGAACATTAGCGCTTACCTCAGGGTAAATAGAGCAGGCTTCATTCAAAATGAGATTTTGCTTTGCATGGATGTTCTTTATTAGTGATTGTAATTCTGTCAAATGAATATGAGGGTGCCCGGAGAGTTGATCCGCTAGTTCCCAGGCCACACAAATTATTAGGCTATAAAGTTTGTTTACTTTTGGCTGTTGAGCGTCTTCAACAGGAATTGCTAGGTTAATGGCCATATAATCTTCAGGGAGTAATCCAAAGTCAGGAAAACGGTTCCTTACTTTGTCCCGTATTTCTCCGATGGCACCAGCCAAAAAGTACACAGCGCAGGCAACAATGAAGTCAGACAACTGATTTGGTTTTTTTAGACGGACAGCGTTCCTATATGGGACAAGTAAGGGATTGTCCAAGTGTCCATTGGCGGCCAGGACCAAAGCATTTTTCAGATGATATAAGCCATTTTCAGGATAGTGAACTCTAGCATTCTGAACGTGAAAGATTTTATTGTTTTCTATAACTAGAGCGCTTGGGATCAGGAAAGGGAATTCCTCCCTTTGCGCCTTAGTGTGAATATGCACCCATGCCTTGTTGGTAATCATATCACGACAGACGCACTTTGAATAAGAGGTTCCAAAATCAAAACCGATCTGAATGAAATAAGGATCTTTTCTTTCATGAACAGGCGGAGTCGAATCTGAAAGTTGAGGCGTTGTTTTCGGTGGTGTGGAGGGTGGACTCGGCTTAGAATCCGGTTTGCTTTGTGCTTCTCTAAATAGCCTTTTATTAAGACCCCGGACCAATTTCTTGAGCTGGCTCATGAATCTTACCTCTATTTTAACTTAGGAATTTATAACACGGAATACTCCTGCTGCCACTTGTGCTTGCTCCATATCGATTTTAGCCCCCTCTTCTAATTCACGGAGTCGTTGTTCTTTGTTTCTGATACCTGCTTGGAGTCGTCCCTCAGCTGGATGAATCATTCGGAGATTACGCCCTGACTCTTGCAACGTGCGAATGCGCTGTTTATCCTGTTCAATGCGACGGTCGAATATGCTACTGACTCGCTGTCCTTTGATCTGATAGGTTGTTTCGTTTTCTGCTTCGAAATTGGTCACGGCTATTGAAAAACGCTTGGCCAGATCGTTTTCCAAGACACTGTGAGTATGGAGTAGGGCCTCTTTGTTGCAATCTACGTAATCCCAATCCTTTCCTTGACGCAAAAGGTGCTGAAAGATCACCTCGGATTTATCTTCCGGGTAAATTGAGCCATCCAATAAATTCCCTATGCCATAAGCAAGCATTTCATGGTTTGAAAGTCCTTGCAGTTTCCATCGCTCAATACGGTAACAATAATCCCCCGGGGGCAGTGAGGGATGTTCGATATGAAGCGCTGACACATCAAAAAAGCTGTGGGCTCTCTCCTTGTTGATTTTCGTGATCCAGCGGATAAGAGGAGAAAGGTGATTGATGAAATGGACAGATCTTTGTTGATTCAAAGGAAGTCGCTGACGAACTTCACGTTTGAAAGTTATATTAAATTTTCTTTGTCGAAGGGGATGTGCGCTGAGGGACTTATCGTCCCGGATAAAGTCCGATAGTGAGAACTGGGCCTCACTGTTCAGACGTATCCTGAGGCACCCGTCAACCGGTGTGTTGTGATTAAGCTCGCAGCCTTGGAATTCCCGTTCGAAAAAGTCTGTCAAGTAATTCTCAAGTTCGTCGGGTTGGAGGTAGCGGCCTTTTTCTCGATCTTCCTCGATTTTGCGTTGCACATAATCTGAAAAGGCAATGAGTGCATCCCCCGATTCTTCCAATGCCTGGATTTGAAGTAGCCGTTCCTCGATTACTCGCTCAGATTGTTCCATCAGTTTATTTTCTTCCTCAGGTACCAGCTCTTTACTCAGTAGCTCAACGGTAAGGTGTTGCACTTCATTTCCGATCACTGCCTCAAGGTCTCCCAGGCTATTAGCAAAACGTTCGAGTTTAGCGTGAAGCCTGTCGTAAAGCCGTTCCTCAATGGTACCGCGAACCTTGAAGTTGACGATAGAGAGTCTCTTCGCTTTTTGGCCTACGCGATCAATACGCCCAATGCGCTGCTCAACACGCATTGGGTTCCATGGTAGGTCATAGTTTGCCATCACCCGGCAGAATTGCAAATCAATACCCTCGCTACCAACCTCGGAGGAAAGAAGGACACGAGGCCCTCTCGGATCTTTGAATCGTTCTATTTCTTCCCAACGACGTTCGTTTGGGATACCTCCGTGGATCGCAGTTACAGTGATCCCATCTTTCATCAGGCGGTCTTGCAAGTAAGCAAGCGTTGGACGGTAATATGCAAAGATGAGAACTTTTTCATCGGGAACAAACTCCTTAAGCATCTCTCTAAGTTGTTGATACTTACTATCGTTTTGTTCGAAGTCATAGGATAAAAGCTTTTTAATCTCCGGAGCACTTATTTCCACATTCCGTCCATCATTAATAAAACGGTCGTATATTTCCCAGCCCATGGCTTCGAAAAAAAGATCTTCAGGGTCCCCAAATCGACCATCCCGTATTTCCTTGGCCAGAGCAGGTAAACAACTTGCAGCCCTAAGCTGCAGTCCAAGGATCTGAAAGACATGAAAAGGCCGGTTTTCTTTGCGGCACTTGGCACGGACAAGACGAAGAATGGTCTGATAGAGCTGCATCTCTTCTTTTGAGTAATTTACAGACAAAACCATCGGGTCACGGAGAGGCCTATTCTCCTTTACCTGAACCCGGCGTGTACGATTGACATAACTGCCCAATAGATTCAGTTTCTCTGCGAGGTCCTGGCACTTGGCAAGCTGCGCCTTGTCAGTAGGATTCAAGTTTTCTAGTTTTTCTAAAAATTGTTTAAATAAAGGAGATTTTTTAATGAAGGGACTGGCGCTCATACCCTCTACTGCCGATTCCAAGAGTGAGCGGTCTAAAGGGGTTTGGGACAACGCATTCCCCGCCTGAACCGTAGGTCGGTTGACTTCCAATAGTTCCTCAAACATCCCTTGCGTTTCAAAAAAACTCTCATCAGCCAAGCGCAACAGGCTATGTAAGTCCACATTGCTGTTATTTACAGGCGTTGCCGATACACAAAGTACAGCACCGGCAGTTTCAGCAAAGCTTTCCCCAAGGTGGAATGTAGTAGTTGCAGGATTACGCATATAGTGAGCTTCATCGAAGATTACTAGATCCAGGGGATCAAAGCCCAAGTTCCAATGACGTATTTCCTGTAAAAATTTGGTTTTGGGGGAGCTTTCTGATTCCTCATCGGGTGGCTCTTTAAGAAGATTAAGTTCCGCTTTTGGGGGACGGAGACCGGTATAAGTGGCAATTAATGCAAAGGAATGCCCTGGTCCTTCAGTCTTGAGATATTTGATTTCCTGTTGTAAATCGTTAAAGTCAACGACCCTTGCATCAATCAGGAATTTGATCCGCAGTTCATCTCGCCACTTGTCAGCCAAAATCTTTGGACAGACCACAAGCAGTCTTTTTGCCTGTCGTCTGGCCTGTAATTCTATCCAAATAAGTGCGGATTCAATAGTTTTACCGAGACCCACCTCATCAGCTATAATGAGGCGTTCGGTGGGTGAGTTGATGAACTTAAGAACTGGTTTAAACTGGTAGGGATAGAAATCGATCTGAGCAGCCTCCATCGAATAAATCACTTCATGGAGAACGCCCTTGAGTTTTTCATAAGTAATGAGTCTCTGAAGATCTCGCAATTTACCGAAATGTCCTGCCCTCAAGCGGTCTTCTATTGTTTCTGTAACAGTTTTCTGCATCGCTTCGAGGCAGGAAAGAGGGCGATAAGTAGAACTTCCTCCTGGAAAAGACAACTGCACCATTATGTGCGGACCTGCATTACGACAATTCCCGGTGTATTGACCAAGCTGTCCTGGACTGTTTTTGTCAATCACCCAATCGCCAGGTGAGAAAGGAACCTTATTATTTGAAGATTCATTACGCATAGCTTCAGTGTCTTGGAATTTGGGGAACGTTGCCAATTTATACAACATATTTCATTGGCAGGACCTTTTCATGGCTTCCGTGTC
>JAYEMY010000044.1:0-18388 GCA_034718455.1 Thermodesulfobacteriota bacterium | reverse complement strand
CTGTCCTGTTCCCTACGACCTCTCTCATAATTGCCTCGTTCATTTCTCGAAAGGTCGTCCTTACATCTCTGACCTTGACCAGATACCTGTAGGGATCATTAATGCGGTACTGGGAAGACCACTCCACTACGGCAACGTTTAGGTCGCCGGTAAGCATCAGGGATTCATTTTGGAAGTTGTTTGAGGTGTAGCGCGTCTGGACACCGGCCATTTGAGTACGATAACCGAATTCTTCCTTTAGCTGGCGCTGCACCGGCACTTTTATGATACTCTCCACAGGGTCGGGCAACTTGAAGTTAAGACCTGGAGGTGCTTCCCGTACATATTTGCCAAAGCGAAAAACCACTCCAACCTCTTCCGGTTCTACAGTGAACCAAAGGTTCCAAAGAATGATTGCCAGAAACAGCCCTACAACCAGTACTACTCCTGATCGCCATTGCGAGCCGGAAGGTATGAGCCGGCGCAGTTCTGCAGCATTTAAATTTTGCGGGTCCATTTTGGTCCTCCGTTGTGTTCAAAATGAAAATAACTATACTACATGAGTTTCGGCTAAAAGGAATATTTGACCAAAAGATATTGGATTACCATGTCTCTATCTGCGAGAAAGAAACGCATACAAGCAGATATAGTCTAATATGTTCTGGTCATTTCGTTACGATAGCCGAAAGTCATGTACTATCAAATTAGCGCCCTTCGGGCGGACTTCTCTGACAGGATTAACAGGATTTACAGGATTTTTTTTATTCTGTCAATCCTGTCAAAAAATGGGAATTCCGGCATCCTTCATAGCAAGCCAAAAGTAGTTTACACTTTTAGGGATAATATACCTCAAAAAATATGACTTGTGCGATTAGCTATTAGCCGTTAGGTTTTAGCTTAACAGTCCGTTTTTATACAATGTTTTTACCTAATAGCTAATGGCTAACAGCTAATGGCCGGCATCCGTCTATGTTGAAAAAGTGTAAACTACAGAATAAAGGATGCCAAAATTCCTATACTATCAAGTTATTTATTGTACGTTCTTGCGGAATAATGATATCCAATGTCAACTATCCCGCTGTCACCCTTTTTATCTGTTCTCGTGGAGCTGTTCCCCAAGCCGAGTTTGACAGCGGTATTGCTGCCTGCATCCACGCAGGAGCTGTTGGAATCTTGCCCTGAAATCTGTTGACGCAAGAAATAACTCCCGTTTTTTTCTGAAGCAACGGAGATAAATTGAGGGTCCTGGGAAAAATCTTTGTCACCCTTGGTCAAACCAACATAATCATTTGTATTATTCCAAACATTGTTGTGGTTGTTGATGATAATTGCCCCACGTACCGGAAAATCTTCAGTTCCGGTATGGTTTACAATCCCGCCGATCGCATTATTGGTCACTATATTATTGTCAACAACAGCGGTAAACGAGCCCGGATAAGGCCAACCAAAGACCAATCCTCCGCCTCTGTCTTTATGGCTATACTGATGATTATTCGAATCTATGGTATTGTTTGAAATTATTACCTTACTGAGATTTAAGGAGCTTATACTCACTCCACATTGATGATTGTTAAAAATCAGGTTATTTTTGATGATAATGTCTTCACCAACAAATCTCTTGATGGTGGAAATCGGGCTGATCGCAATACCGCAAATATTGTCAAAGATATGGTTTCCCTTAATATGAGGAAAAGCCACTTCTCGACACCCTACTCCGATATGATTTCCATAGATATAGTTTCCCTCAATCACAGGTGCCGCAAGTCCTCTGGAGCCAACTCCCACAATACGGTTATTATGTATGTGATTGTTATATATGTGAGCCCTGCTACTTCTCCCATTACCAATCCCTATGGTATTATCGTAAATATCATTATTGTATATCTTTGTTTTACGAGTAAGCATTCCATTGCCATGTACGCCTATGCCATTATGCTGATTGCCGGTGATTTTATTGTTGACAATAGTAGGAGCGGAGTCCCAAATATCGATTCCATGGCCCATGGATCCCTTCCCGCCTCCTTTGATAATGAATCCTTCAACCCTTCCGGCCCTATCACCCAAATAAGGAATAATGATGGTATTTATATCTCCTTCTTTGCTTCCTCCGTCTATTGTGGGCCACCCAACGCCTATCAGGTTTATCGCCTTATCAATTACTATGTTCTCTTTGTAGGTACCATTCTGAACTATAATGTCATCCCCGGGGTCGGCTGCATCGATAGCTGTCTGTATAGTAGGATATTCGCCGGGTATGTTTCTTTTCCCATCTATAGCATTATGCTTGATGTTCACACACACCATGTCTGGAATACTATCTTCTTTTCCATCATTGACCACCAGCCGGGCAACATAACAACCTAATGTATCCACCATGAAATTGGGACTGACGGCATGGCGATCAGAAAGAGTGGCATAGCTTGCAGATGGCCTGAAGATGAGTTCCCACTGGTAAGCCAGGGAATCACCATCAAGGTCTTTACTGGCACCGCCAAAAAGCCTCACCGTATCACCTAAATACGCGTGAGAGATAACCTCTCCGGCATTGGCTGTTGGAGGATGATTTGAAAGTGTACTTATTTTTACATTTTGAGGATCGCTCGATTTGCCCTTTTGATCTTTTACTGTAAGCTGCGCGGTATAATCGCCGGAAACATCTGCTTCAAATGTGGCGTTGACTGCCTTTGGATCAGAAAACTTGGCTGTACTTGCCTTTGGTCTGGAAATAAGCTTCCAATAATAAGATATTGGATCTCCATTTGGATCACTGCTGCCACTACCATCCAATGTCACTTTATCTCCCACATATACCTGTTGTGAAGGACC
This sequence comes from Thermodesulfobacteriota bacterium, assembly GCA_034718455.1. Taxonomy (GTDB): domain Bacteria; phylum Desulfobacterota; class Dissulfuribacteria; order Dissulfuribacterales; family UBA3076; genus UBA3076. The sequence continues at coordinate 15,583 of JAYEMY010000044.1, read as the reverse complement.
GGCATGGGCTTGAGGAGGATCATTGGATTTTCTTTTTTCAGGAATGGTCAAAGGTCCTCCGTAGGCCCCAATATCATTGATAGATAAGCCCATGGAGGGAAGGAAGTTCACATCGTGGAATTTAGCATCTGGATCTCCTGCATCAATGGCCGGGGAGGTGGGTTGTAGATGATAATCATGATGGACCGCATCCACATACAATGGATCGGCAAGGATATCATTATGTTCCAGAAAACTCTGTTCATCTTCATAGGTCCCATATTGACGCCGGATGCACCAAAGGTAGTCAGGGTTACAGTTATTTGTCATATTATTAGAAGCGAGCAAATTATAAGAATATCCTTTGCCTGCAGCCCTGATACCTGAATCAACATTATGGGTAATAATGTTGTTTTTTATGAAAAGCATCAAAGAAGGATCCTCTACGGCAATGCCTGCCTGACCGTTAGCCACTATGGTATTATTGACTATATCTACCGGCATGTTTACACATCTTATACCGGAATCCTTGTTTCCATAGATAATATTATTGAAAATAGGTCCGGTGGCTGATTTGACTTGAATGCCTGCCAAAGCATTGTTGTTTATAATGTTGTTTCGGATATCAAACCCTGATGTTACATTGCCTCCGGTGCCGATCCCTGCATTCTTATTGTCCCTGATGGTGTTCTCTTTTATCTTCAGAGAGCATCCGTTTTCCAAATAGATTCCTGCTTGTTCGTTGTTGGATACAACATTATTCATAATAACGGCAGAGCTGCCGCTACAGTAAATTCCTGCAGGTTCATTGGCTTTGATGATGTTATTAATGATGGTAGGAGATGTTGACAGGCAATATACCCCGGAGCCTATTGTGGAATCCTCAAGCTCAATAGCCTTTCCATTGATAATAGTAAATCCATCCAGAGTGGCCTTGTCGGCACCCGATACGACCCAACCTCCCTTTTCCCCTCCATCTATAGTGGTCGTATAGGATGAAATGTCTCTGCGTGAAAAATTTTTATTCCATCCACCTTCTAAAGTTATACCTTTTTTCATGGTAATATTTTCATAATATGTCCCCTGGGATACCCGTACCTTATCACCGTTCCCAGCGGCATCGATGGCTTTTTGAATCGTAGGATAATCCCTTGGAACATAGATAGTTGCGGCTGCGCTTTTTCCTGCAAAGCCTAATCCCGCAATCAATATCACAAAGAAATAACATGCCGTTAAGGCTGAATGCTGATGGCTTTTTTTCATTTCATTCTTCATAGTTTAGTATGCCTTGAGACCCCCGTAAGCACCCATATCGTTTGTTGATCCGTCAGGATCATAATAAATTGGTTCCGGATTTCCGGCATTTATACAGGGTGAATCAAGCTTTAAGTGAAAATCACCTCTTTCTTGATCAATAAACAGGGGATCAGCAGAGATATTTCCGTTTAGTCCTTGAAAATCGCCGTCCCCGATATTTGAATGATTCGGTCTTGAAGCAGGGCCTAATGATACAGAGTACAGGTCATCCTTATTATTCCAAAGAATGCTGTTGATCATTCTTATAGAGCCCCCATTAAAATATACGCCTCCACCATAGACAGCCGTATTTTTCGTAATCGTATCATTGATGATCGAACAGTAAGACCGGTCGCACGAGATTCCACCACCGGATTTTGCCCTGTTTTTCCATATAATATTATTTGCAACACGAGTAGTATCTCTGCCGCAGAATATCCCGCCACCGGAATTAGATGCCTCATTATCTACTATGATGTTCTGAGCGATGCTGGAGCCGGCCCTGAAAAAAAAGATTCCTCCTCCAAACTTAACGGCATTGTTTTTAGAGATAACATTGTTGGTTATGTTGGGAGAAGATAAATGATCACAATAGATGCCACCGCCGAAAACCGCATTGTTCCCGGTAACTATATTATTAATTATAGTAGAAAAAGAGGATGGAGCACAATAGATACCTCCTCCCTTAAGAGTGGTATCTATGTCTTTAACGCTGGTGATGGTAAACCCATCAATTACAGAACAGGAATTTTCAGTAAATGTAATTACAGGGCTAGTGCTTTTTCCCTCAATAATGGTCTTTTTGGCCCCATCCGCGCCTTTCAATGTTATGGATTTTTTATAAATAGTAATGTTTCCAGGGTGTAATTTATATACGCCTGATGCTACCATAACGGTGTCGCCGGGCTTAGAGTCATCTATGGCCTCTTGAATTGTTGAGTAACTACCGGGAACATGAAGGGTTTCAGCTAATGTGCTATTTGCAAATGTCAAGAAATATATAATAGCCGGGAAAATAATCTTAACGGCATTATAAAATATCCGAACCATTACCGTTCCCACCCAATAAAATCTATGCCCGCAGTAACGTTACGATAGATGTGGTTGCGTCTCACTGTGACGGACGGGACATCCAACAGCCTGATACCTGCAGTCAAATTTCCGCAGATATCATTATCCTCAATGACTGCTTTATCAACATTAAATAAGGCCAGACCTGATCTTGAGTTATCGAAGATAGTGTTGTGCGTTACCTCAACCTCATCTATTTTTGAAAATCTTATGCCTGTTTTTAGATTTCCATATACTCTGTTATTTTCAACTACCGTTTTGACATTGGTTTTTACACCACCGATAGCCCTTAGACCAATTCCTGCAAGCCTGTTATTATAAAGAATATTATTCCTGATTATCAATTTTTCGTCGTGGGAAACTAAATTTAACCCGCCTACGCCAGCGCCATTTCTGTAACACACGTTGTTTTCTATGACCGGTCTGGCATATTCTCTTACCCCTATACCAGGGGCATCCTTATCTGCAGCATGAGGAAACTGATTATCAAATATCTCATTATCCACGATTAAGGCAGCAGAATTAGCACCATTGGCTATCCCAGGGCCATAATTGTCATATATAACATTGTTTCGAATAATGGGCTTTGCAACTGTTTCAAGAGGTGGTCCCATGCCTATCCCCAGACCGGTAGATATTACGCCGCCCCAGCTTCGATTCCCGGCTAGGATGTTGTTAATAAATTCAGGAGAGCAGCCTCGGATTTCCACCAGAAAAAGATTCAATCCTGAAGCATATTTTGGCATATTTATAATCGTAAATCCATCCATTCTCATGGGCGCAGTAGTATCTTTGGGAAAGCTTACCAAATACCCCGGGGTCTCTATCCCTGTCCCGTCAATTATCGTCCTCACCGCCCTTTTCAGTACTTTCTTATTTCCTGGACCATTCATCGGATCATTACCATCAGGGCCTGTAAAGCTGATCAGGTTCACCCCTTTCTTCATTTTGATACGCTCGTTATATGTCCCTGGCAGCACATATACCGTGTCCCCGAAACCTGCTGCGTTGATGGCTTTTCCGATAGTGGTGTAATCATCCGGCACACGGATGTCTTTGGCTATGGCTCCATGACAGGCCACCACAGTCAGAATCATAAATAAAAAACCAATTTTCAGGCACACGACAGACATGACCCCCTTATTGAATATTTACTCGGCATCCTTCGTTTTGTAGTTTACACGTTTTCAACATAGACGGAGGCCAGCTATTAGCTCAATTTACTTCATAATATATTTTAGGGAGTTAGGCAAAATTTTACGGATTTTTTCCCCGCTCTTGCATTATTATGTAAAAAACCAGTAAAAGGGAAAGGAAGGAAATAAGACCCAGTACGGCAAATACATTGGCTACTCCTACGTTATCGGTAATATACCCACCCATAGAGGCTGCCAGTGAACCCACGCCCATAATCAGTAAGAAATTGACTCCATAACTGAACCCATGGGCTGATTGCACGGCATACTTGGCTATCAGGGTATTTTGGATGGGTTGCCATGCAAAGAAGAACGGGGCAAACAGTAAGCTGACAGCAAAAAGCCCCCAGTCCTTGAGTAGCCATATGGCAAAGAACAGAGGGGTGGAAAACAGAAAAACCAATAAGTAGGCGTATTCCGCCCTTTTCAGCCTGTCACACAGAATACCTCCCAGCAACTGTCCCACCATACCCGCCATGGTAACCATGGCTACAAGAGTACCTGCCCTAGCCACATCATCCAATGCAAAATGGATGTTATGTAAAAAGAGCTTTGGGAAATACATCATCGACCCTCTATAGCATAATCCATACAGCATTGAGTTGACATAGATCAATAGAAGGACCAAGGGAATGGATGAGAGCCCTGCCGTTCCGGCACCGCGACTACTTTTTTGGTTCCCTGCCGTTATTTCATGTCCCACCTTTAACTTTAGGACCATAATGCCCAGGATAAATCCAAAAACAGCAAATACGATAAAGGCTGAACGCCAACCCCACAGAGCTGCGGCAGCTCCAGAGAGAAGAGGACCCAATGCCAGTCCCACATTACCTCCAGCGCCATGATAGCCCATTGCCCTTCCTCTTTTTTCCACATTTCTGGAGATAAATGAAAGGCCTGCCGGATGATATATAGAGGCGGCTGAACCCAGGAATAGCATAGATGCAATAAACAGATATATTGAAAATGAGAGGCCTGCCAGCAAAGATGCCAGTGCACTGGCAAAGACACATATTCCAAGCATCTTTTGGGAGCCGTATTTGTCAGCCAGAATGCCTGAGGGGATCGCTCCTATGCCGAAAAGCCCATAGCACGCGGTCCCTATGACACCGAGTTTGAAATACCCCTTTATCCCCATAAGAGGGTCATTAGCTATCAGTACCAATACTGTGGGAAATATCATCATGTAGGCGTGGGTCAACATGTGGGCTGATGTTGCTATAAACACCACCTTGTTTTCCAGGCTCTTTTTTTGTAGTTCAACACTATTCATGAAAACCGAATCAAATTCTTTCGATAACCGTTTATTGGTTCAGGATTCACCGTTCAGGGTTACTTTTCTTTCGTTGGCCTTGCCTGTAGGCCAGATTTTAGTGGGATCAGCTCTTGTTGAAGGGCGCATTCACACGTTGACGGTGAGCTGATCGATTAATTGACTTGTCGCTATTTTTTATATTATTACAAGATATTATGGCCTGAATCTTTTGATTCTCAGGTCTTTCAAGACTTTGTAATGTTTATCGTTCCCGGTAAGAACAGAATTACCATAAGCGATTGCCGTGGCTCCGATGAGCGCATCTGCCAATTGCATTGAATGACTTAAAAAATGTTGCTCGACGTAAAACATTGCTTTGGCAGATATCTCTTCGGAAATATAGAGAATTTTAGCATTCCAAATATACAGAGCCTTGCGAAGATTCTTTAACTCCTTTTTGTTTCTCATTCCTTGGACAAGTTCTATATAGGTCACAACAGAAATAAAAAAATTGTTTGAATTCTCAATGACTTGATATGCATTCTCATTTCCTTTTAAATACCAAATGAGGACATCAGTATCGACAAGCATTTAGAATCTTCCTTTTCTTAAATTTCTAACGTACTCATTAACATTATCGGCAATATCATTATCTTTCCACATTCCAAACACTTCATTTTCTTCCGGTTTATTTTTATGCTCCTGGTAGGGAACAAGCTTGGCGCAAGGCTTTCCACGGAAAGTGATAACGACCTCTTCCCCTCTGCTGACAGAATCGATGAGTTTTTTTGAATGAAACCTCAGATCTTTTGCTGTGGCTTTCATGATATCCCCTACAACTTAAGTTTATCTTTAAAAGTATAAACTCCACGCCAATCTGAGTCAATTAAATTTTGAGTAACCGCGCATGCTCTTAAAATAGTGAATACTCTCCAAATGTAACCGTTCACACTCCCTGGCAGCCGACAGGCTTTTGCAGGGTTTCAATCGCGGACAAGGTTGCACCAAAAGGCGTATTCTCAATGGATTGTGCTTTGAAACCCGAAAAAGGCTGTTGGCTGTCAGGGGGGGGAGTGAATGATTACCTCCAAATCAGTAATGCTTGTATACCTCTGAAAAATAACTGGGTTTTTTGGCATCCTTCATTCATCAGTTTACGCTTTTTTCGAAAAAGCGTATATTGTCGAAATGAATCCATTGTAGTTGGGCACGCTACGCTTTGCCGGTTTATCCGGCAAGGAACTGAAAACATGCCGCGGTTATCTAAAGACATAGCAAATACGCCTATCCGGGGAGACCGCAGGGTCATCTTCGGCTGGGCCATGTATGACTGGGCTAATTCCGCCTATGTCACCACCTTGGCTGTGGCCATCCTGCCCATTTACTTCGCGGGCGTGGTGGTTCCTCCTGATGGATTAAAAATTGGAGGCAGTCTCTATGCTGCCGAGACCCTGTGGGGATTCATGGTTTCAGCAGCAGCGTTCCTCGTCTTTATGGCAGCCCCGACACTTGGAGCCATTGCCGACTTCTGTTGCACAAAAAAACGCTTTCTATTCTCCTTCTGTTATTTGGGCGTAGTAAGCGCGGCCTTTCTCTCCTTTAGTAAAGCTGGGAACGTATGGTTGACCATGATTCTGTTTGTCATCTCCCAGATCGGATTTGTCGGAGCCAATGTTTTTTATGATGCCTTTCTCCCCCAGATCGCCCCGGAAGGGGAGACAGACCGGATCTCCAGCAAGGGCTTTGCCTATGGATATGTAGGGGGCGGGCTCCAGTTTGCCCTAGCCCTGATACTCCTGGCAGGACATGAAAAGATCGGTCTTTCCGAGGCCGAGGCTGCCCGCCTGGGGATGTTGACCGCTGCCCTGTGGTGGGGCGGCTTTGCCCTGGTAACTGTCTATTTGCTCAGGGAACCGCGCAGGATGCAGACCATGCCTGAGGGCTTCCAGCGTATCCCATTGGGTCTGGGTTATATCCCCATGGGTGTTTCACGGGTATGGAAGACAATTCGCAAGTTGCGCAAGCTCCGTCACCTCGTGCTGTTTCTTGCGGCCTTTTTTGTCTACAACGAGGGGATACAGACTGTCATCCAGATGGCTACCATATACGGAAAGCAGGAGCTTCATCTCTCCACCAAGACACTTATGATGACACTTCTGCTCGTGCAGGCAGTAGCCTTTCTCGGGGCACTTCTCTTGGCATGGATTTCAGAGCGGATCGGGGCCAAGCGGGCGATAATTGTCACTCTGATAGGATGGAGCGGTGTAGTGATCTATGCGTATTTCATTCATTCAGCAACAGAATACTTCGTCATGGGCGGGATTGTCGGCCTTGTGCTTGGCGGATCACAGGCCATCAGCCGCTCCTTTTACGCCTCAATTATTTCCGAAGACGCTTCAGCCGAATTCTTTGGTTTCTACTCAGTGATCAGCAAATTCTCAGCAGTCTGGGGACCATTCATCTTTGCCATTATCCGCCACTGGACCGGCTCGTCCCGAAACTCAATCCTCTCCCTTATCTTTTTCTTTATCCTCGGCATCCTTCTGCTCTCCCTGGTCAACGAGAAAGAGGCCCGAAAGGCCGGTGCCGAACTGGTATTATGATAATCCGCTTCAGGGGGATGCAGTCGGCTGGATTTTTTCCGGTGGAAAGGCTACCACATCGTTGATATTGGATGCATTTGTGACCAGCATTACCAGGCGGTCTATACCAATTGCCACGCCTGCGCATTTGGGAAGTCGGCTCAGGGATGACAGAAATTTTTCAGGCCGGGGATAAGCCCTAAGTCTCTGTTTCCTGCGTTTTTCAGCCTCTTTTCTGAATCTTGCCTCTTGCTCCTCATGGTCTGTAAGTTCGGAAAAACCGTTGGCAATCTCAAGACCGCCCGCATACAGTTCAACCCTCTCCGCCACCTCAGGGTCTGATGCTTTCAGCCTGGCAAGAGACGCGCAGGATGCCGGATAATCTATTAAAAAGACCGGTCGATCCTGAGGCAGGTTGGGTTCTATCTTTGCCACCATGTCTTGGTTGAACCGGTCTAAATCCGGTGAGGGACCCGGTGTCCAGCCGGCATATTTCTCAAACACTTTTTTTATGGTTATCCTGGGAAACGGGGGCTTGATATTGATCTCTATGTCTTTGTACGTGATTGAATCACCCTTCCAACCAGCCGACCGTGCCGTTATTTCAATTATGGCTTCACAGTCAGACATAAGGTCGTGGTAGTCTGCGCCAGTTCTGTACCACTCCAGCATGGTAAACTCGGGGAGGTGATGATTGCCCTGTTCATCCTGTCGAAATACAGGCCCTAGTTGGAAGATCCGATCAAGTCCTTCTGCCAAAAGGCGTTTCAGGTTGATTTCAGGTGAGGGGATGAGATACAGGTCCGGCTTGCCTTTACCCTGTAAAACCGGAAATACCTCAATAGAGGCCTCCGGTATAGGGGCTTTAATCATCAGAGGGGTTTGGACCTCAAGAAATCCCTGCCCGGACAGAAAAGACCTGATGGCTTTTATAATTCCGCCCCGGGTTGTCAACATCCTATGTCTGGAAGTGATTTTTCCGGCTTTATGGATATTGTTGCTAGAGTGAGAGCGCTTGTTAAGATCAGGTTCTATTTTTTTGCCCGCTCCACATATTCCCCCGTGCGGGTGTCAATCTTCAGGATTTCACCTTGCTTTATGAAAAGGGGTACCTGGATCTCGTGGCCTGTTTCAAGGGTTACAGGCTTTGTGGCGCCGGTGGCTGTGTCTCCCCGAACTCCAGGAGCAGATTCTGTTACCTCAAGTTCAACAAAAGTCGGCAGAGTGATGTCAATAGGAGTGTCCTGGAAGAAGAGGATGTCAACCTCCATATTATCCAGTAGGAAGCTTTTTGCTTCCTCAACCTGGTTATTTGTCAGGGTTACTTGATCGTAGGTATTTGTGTTCATAAAGTGAAAGCCTTCGTTGTCCCTGTAGAGATATTGCATATGCACTTCGTCAAGGTTGGCCGATTCGAATTTATCACCAGAGCGGTAAGTACGATCCACAGTGTAACCGGTCACCATATTTTTTAGCTTGCATTTATAAAGGGCCTGCCCTTTTCCCGGCTTGGAAAACTGGAAATCAGTAATGATATACGGTTCCCCGTCGATAGCTATTTTTAGTCCTTTCCTTAGGTTTGACGAGTCATACACTTCAATTTTCTCCTTGATACATGATTTAGGGGTTTCTATCAATAGTCCATAATTTCTTTGAGTTCAAGCACAGTCCTTGTTACAGAGATGATTGAAAAATCACCACATCCCCTTCAACAATATAGGTACAAGGGAACCACAGAGGGAAAAATGGAAGCCCAAGCAGCATATCCACAAGGCTGAATTCACTTTTTATGGATATGTTTATTATCCCATTACCCCCATATTCATCCAGTTGTTCCTCAAAGACCTTCTTAAGGGGCGGCTGTTTCCAGGTCACAAGTCCGAAAAGCCCGAAGTGGGCCTTCATACTATCATGGAAGTGCTTTACTACCAGCACTCTTACCGGGGCAGGGTCATTGAGGCACAGAGGAGGGTCTATGTCCACAAGGTCCAAATGGACTGAGGCACATCCGCATAACAAAAAAACGCAGAGCAAGCTCAAAACGGTTTTTTTAAAAACGGACTGAAAACTCATCATACCTTCCTCTTGGTGTCTCTTCATAGAATTCCACTTTGTCTACCCTTGAGTAGGCAGGACCTTTATGGCACCAACTTATCAATTCATTCACAGCCCAGGAATGTCCCTCGGCCACGATCTCTACCCTGCTGCCGGGAAGATTTTTTACCCATCCCTTGAGTCCTAAGCGTTTAGCTTCAACCCTTGTATTTGTTCTAAAAAATACTCCCTGAACCTGTCCGCTTATAAATGCGTGTATACGTTTTATAGGCTGCTCCGTCATTGTAGGCTCCCCAAATTAATTAGATATTTTTTAGCCCTGCAGACATTGATATTTTTTAGTTGGACTAGCCTTCTATGCAGTAATTTATAACATCCAGAAAAAGTCCGGCATGTCCGGTCTTGGGTTTCTCGACATGACGATATTGTAAGCGTGCTACGGAAGAACGTCAATATTGCTAACAGCTAATCGCACAAGTCAAAATTTTTGGTTGATCTATACCGAAGTCGAAAATGCCAGGAATCATCAGCCTTGTCTGAATACAGTGTCATTGCACCAAATTATTCCCTGACTTAAACCTGGCGGAAGGAAGAAAATGTGCGACGGGATCGAAGCCTAATGTGCAATTCTTCTCATCCGACATAATGATAGTTGGCGTCCTTCATTTTTCGGTTTACACTTTTGAAGAAGCTCACGCAAAGGCGCAAAAAAAGAAATGAAGAAAAACTTTGGTAATCTCAGGTATTGCCAAACAGTATAAACATAACAGTTAAATTGGTTCCGACCGGAAATGGCTGAAAGAACTTTGCGTCTTTGCGTGAGATTGTCCTTTTTAAAAAAAGTGTAAACTACAGAATGAAGGATGCCACCCGGACTTATTGAGAAGTTACAATTAAGAGAACAGATATGACAACATACGAACCATCCAATCCTTTGATCGTTCAGAGTGATCATACCGTCTTGGTAGAAGTTGACAGCCCCAACTACGAAGCAGCCCGCAATGAACTGGTCAGATTTGCAGAACTGGTGAAGTCTCCGGAACATATTCATACATATCGAATTACCCCCCTTTCCATCTGGAATGCGCGCGCAGCCGGCATTGCCGTTGATGAAATTGCCGAAGCGCTTTGCCGGTTTTCAAAATACCAGGTCCCGGAACACGTGCTGGTCGAAATCAATGATTTTTCATCCAGGTTCGGACGCCTGCGCATACGCCTTGATTCAAAGGGCCTCATACTCTCTTCTGATACCGAAACGCTTGCAGAGGAAATAGCGCACAGCAAATCGACCAGCGGCCTGCTGTCAGACAGGATTTCAGAAACGGAATTTCTTATTAAATCCGCAGATCGCGGCAAGATCAAGCAAGTCCTTATAAAAATAGGCTATCCTGCTGAAGATCTTGCCGGTTACGTTAAAGGGGAGCATGTCAGTTTTTCTGTGCTCGATACCACACAGGCAGGTGAAAAATTCATGTTTCGTCCGTATCAGAAACAGGCTGCTGATATCTTTTACGCAGGCGGCAGCAAACGTGGCGGGGCAGGCGTTATTGTTCTGCCGTGCGGCGCGGGAAAAACCATTGTGGGAATATCATGCATGGAACAACTTCAAACCTCAACGCTTATTTTAACCACGAGTGTCACTGCTATCAGGCAATGGAAGACCGAGCTTCTGGACAAGACAAGCCTCAGGGAGGATTACATCGGTGAGTACAGCGGGGCCAACAAGGAGATCGGGCTGATTACAATAGCGACCTATCAGATCATGACATACCGTCCTGACAAGAAAGGAGACTTCCCTCATCTTCAACTGTTTGACAATCGTAACTGGGGCCTGATTATTTACGATGAAGTTCATATGCTGCCGGCTCCTGTCTTTCAGGTTACGGCAGGCTTGCAGGCATGCCGGCGATTGGGCCTGACCGCCACACTTGTGAGGGAAGACGGCAAAGAAGAGGATGTTTTTGCCCTCATCGGCCCTAAAAAGGTTGACGTGCCCTGGAAAGAAATGGAAAATCAGGGCTGGATTGCCAAAGCCAGGTGCTGTGAAATCCGCATGCCTTTGCCTGAAGATCTGAGAATGCCTTATGCAGTTGCCGATAAACGAAAGAAGTTCCGTATCTCATCGGAAAATCCTGCAAAACAACAGGTGATTCGTCAGATTCTGGAGCTTCACAAGGACAAGCAGGTCCTTTTGATCGGGATGTATATAGATCAACTCAAGGACGTTGCCGGCGATTTCAATATTCCATTGATTACAGGATCAACTACCCAGGCCAGGCGGGATGATCTGTACAGGGATTTTAGAGATGGGAGAATCAATATACTGGCGGTTTCCAAAGTGGCAAATTTTGCTGTTGATTTGCCTGACGCATCCGTGGCCATACAAATTTCAGGGACATTTGGTTCCCGGCAGGAAGAAGCACAGCGACTTGGCAGGATATTAAGGCCAAAACAGGGAGAAAACCAGGCATACTTCTATTCACTTGTAACACGGGACACAGTGGAACAGGATTTTGCATTAAAACGCCAGCTTTTCCTGTGTGAACAGGGGTATCAGTATAGCATCAAGGCCGCGGATGGTTTTTGAGCAGAGTAAACGCTACAGAACAGGAGAATTATATGGATAAAGATGACATACTGAAACAGATGTGCCAGGTCGGTCTAAGCCAGGTCGACATCAAGGCTATTTGTCAAATACGGGATTTGCCGCCGGCATGCTTGAAATCCCGTGATCTCTTCCAGCACAATTTTCTTAGCGACACCGGAATTGAAAAGGTCATGGCTTCTCTGGACGAGAAGCAGCTTCTGTTTTTTCATCTGCTCAATGCGACCGGCGAGGAAATGGACATTACCTTTTTTGCGCGGCTATATAAGGAGGCCCATCCGCATAGTTATGGCTATACTTTCAATGAAAAATACAAAGTAGTATTCAATAAGGTTAAGACAGAGTTGATCCGGAAGGGGTTGCTTTTATATACCGAAAAGAAAAAGGGCGTATGGGAGAAAACCACCGTACTGGAGCGGCAACGATTCATGTTCCCCGCAGATTTTTCACCTTACTTGCCCCCTCCGGCAAACCCTGTACTTATTGACAAACCCGGCGATAAAATAAAGCGGAAAGATATTCTCCGGGATAAACTTACCGAGATCCTTAAAACCAGAAAAACTCCGAACTCTCAACCGGATTCAGTCCAGGGGAGCTTGCATATCAAGAATGGAACACTGCTTTTGGGTAAAAGTTCGTTTACCGTTAAGCGGATGAAAGGCTGGAACAGATCACAATGGTCAAGTTCTGTCAGGATTGATCACAAGTCAGATAATAGTCGGCTGTCCCCTATAGAGATTATCAGTTATGCGCTGTCCTTTTTGAAAAAACGTGAGTGGGTTGTGCCGGATGATATTCTTCCTCTTTGGAAGATGGCGTATCCTGAAGTCACAAAGTTGCCTGACATCGGGTCTGCATTGGAAAAAGGCTGGAAACACGGATGCCTTGAAAAAATTATAAGCGGCGGAAAGACATTTTATCGGTTAATAAAAATTGATACAGGCCTGGGCAACCGGAAGCCTGAAGATTTTCTGTCAATAACAGACGATGCATTTATTGAAATCAACCTTTCATGCATACCCCCAGACGTTTTTGAACAGTTATGCGAAACAGGCAAAATGAGTATATGGCAAGGAATGCTTGTATTACAACCGGACCTTGTAAAAATCAGTCACGCATCGCAAAAAATAAAAGAGGCCCCAACATTTATCTGGCTGCGGAAACATCATCAGGCATTCAGAAAGATCGTCAGGGCAATAAATAAACTGGAAGGCAAAACCGTTGTCCACAACAACATTATGATAGCAAGGATCAGAGATTTAAGCCTGAAAGTGCTTGTGGAAAAGAAATTTACCCATACAAAACAGGTGGTCTCCCTTTCTGATGAATTCATCTCATTTCCTGTAAAACTGCTTTCGGAAATCCAAAAGATTGTCACCAAATCAGGACATGCAGTAAAATTTATTACTGCCAAATAGACGGATGCCAGCTATTAGCTATTAGCTAAAAACATTGTATAAAAACGGATTGTTAAGCTAAAACCTAACGGCTAATCGCTCAATTTAGGTGCAACCTTGTCCGCGGTTGAAACCCTGCAAAAGCCTGTTGGCTGCCAAGGAGTGTGAACGGTCACAATGATTAAGCTTGAAAAAACAGATATAGAAAGCCTGGAAGTTTTTCTTAATACACACGACATGCGCAGAGACCTGCATGCCTTTGTGCGCTATGTATCTGAAAATGACATAAAGCGTACTCACAGGGATAACTCACTGCCAAAGGCCCATCTTAAGCGGATTGCAAAAATGATGTCAGATAGTTCCTTGATCAGGGATATAAACGAGGAGGGATATTCATCCTGGATAGCCTTTATTGACCGTCTAAGCTTGGATCTTGGATTTGTTGATTATGAAACTACAGGAACATATATGGGGTATTCCAGCCATACGGAATCCTATCCTGACAACTATATAGAATTTTCTGACAATACATACGATAATTTTCTTAATCAATCATTGCAGAAACAGGAAGATAAAATACTGAAAGCCCTTGTAGCTGATGCCGCGCCTTGTAATAACGAATTTTTTGTCATGTCCCTTTTGGGCATTCTAGATAGGTTTGACCGTAGCGGTTGTGCCACGGGAACAATGAATCACATTGCTTTTCCAAAAACAAGGACATATTTGCTTAAGTTGCTATCCAACTGCCATCCCGGTGTCTGGTACAGCACTGCGTCGCTGATTGAGTACATAGAGAGCAATAATCCATTTTTCCTTATTCCTGAGAAGCTCCCTTTGAAAAGGGTCGATCACAAGAAAGATCGCTACCATAATTTCAGTGAGAGAAAAACAGGTGGGGCATGGGGCGAATCCTGGGGCGTTGGGAATTTAGAAGATAGATTCCAAAGAGTTGAGGGAAGGTTTGTTGAACGGTTTCTTGAAGAAATACCGCTTAGTATGGGCTATGTTGATGTGGCATATTCCAACGAAAAAGACAAGGTTGTTCCGTCAATTAATAAACTTCGGGCTTTCCGGGTTACCGACCGCTTATTATGCGCCATGAACAAATCAATCAAGGAACCTGGAATAACAGTACTGCCGAATTATGAGATACATGTCAACTCCATGTTCTATCCGGCAAAAGTCCTGAACCGGCTGCTTGATCTGTGCGATGTCATCACAGAGGATGTCCATACGGTTTTAAAACTTGCCAAGAAAAAAGTGATTAAACAACTTGCCGTCAATCAGAGGCTGGATATCAACGGCCTGCTAAGAGGGCTTTCAGTTCAAGATATTCCGGCTAACGTGAAAAAGGAGATTGCAGACTGGGCTGAGCATGCTGATGACTTCACTGTTTATGAAGGCTTCGGCCTGCTGGAAGGGAATATGGACAAGGACTCTGCCGAACAGTTTGCCTCAGTAGCCATCGCACCGCATGTCAATATTGTCCGTGATCCTCAAAAGCTATATAACTATTTGGAAAGAGCGGAAAAGATTCCTATCTATGTAAAACATCCTGATTCAGGTCTTAAATCCCTTGCGGATAACATTCAAAGCAAGTTTGCCAGAAAAAATAAACCAAAAAAGAGCGTCGCAAAAGGGGAAAAGTTCACACTAAAACGTACGATTTACACAATCCTTGAGTTTCCTGATAAGGGAATATATGAAGCATTTACAAGCGCTCTCCTCGATAATGGATCTGTTCTGAACACAAACAACCACACCAAAACGGTAACCTTCACAAAAAAGGACGAGAAGATAGTTATGAAAATATTGAATTCAATAAAAAAGCAATACGCTACTATTATAAAGGACACTTGATTGTACGTTCCTTACAGTTTTCTGTTCAGCCTTTAAATGGCTCGATCAGAACACCGACTATTAGTGATGATTCGTTATTACTGAACCGATCACTTACCCAGAGCGAACCCAACAAAATTAGTTGCAGGCCGACCGCTTAACCCAACCTACATTTTTTCGACCTGTGCGGTTAAGAAACTATTCAAAACCCATCACGAAAACACGAAAGTACGAAAACACGAAAACACAATGATACCTCAAATTAGTTGACAACCCGCCTTATCTCCAGAGCGGGTTTTGCAAAATTC
>JAYEMY010000043.1:0-5176 GCA_034718455.1 Thermodesulfobacteriota bacterium | reverse complement strand
AGGGAATTATGGCTTTTATATTGATAGTTGATGATGAATCCAAAATGCGACACATCCTGAAAATTATGCTGAGCCTTGAGGGACACAACGTGGAAGAAGCTCAAGACGGTGAATCAGCCCTGGCAATGCTTCGGGAAAAGGCCTACGATCTTGTTATTTCAGACATACGTATGCCAGGAATGGATGGATTTGCCCTGCTCAACCATATCCAGGCAATGGAAATCCCTTGTCCTGTCATCATCATCACTGCATATGCCACTATTGACTCCGCTGTTAAGGCTATGAAGAGAGGGGCTGTGGACTACATTACCAAACCCTTCGAGGAGTCACACATAATACTGACGGTAGAGAAGGCCCTGGGTGTATCAAAAATCCTGACGGAGAACAGAGAACTCAAGGAGGAACTGAATAGATCTATAGAAGATGCCGACCTGGTATGTGTGTCACAAGCTATGAAGCATCTTTTGGAGGCAGCCCAAAAAGTGGCTGCAAAGGCGGATACAACGGTCCTGATTACAGGCGAATCCGGTACAGGTAAAGAAATAATTGCGAGATTCATCCACCAAAACAGCCCTAGGGCCCAGAAACGTTTCGTAACGGTCAACTGTGCTGCAATAACAGCAAACCTGGTAGAAAGTATTTTGTTCGGCCATGAAAGAGGGGCCTTTACCGGGGCGGACAGACGCAAACAGGGATTTTTCGAGTATGCAAGTGGCGGAACCCTCTTTCTGGATGAGATAGGTGATCTTCCATTAGAGGCTCAAGCAAAGCTCCTAAGGGCACTTCAGGAAAAAATTATCCAGCGTGTTGGTGGAAATAAGCCGATTGAAGTGAATGTTAGAGTAGTTTGTGCTACAAATCAGGACCTTGATTCCCTGGTGAAACAGGGGAAATTCAGGTCGGATCTGTTTTATAGGATTGATGTTTTCCCACTTCACATCCCCCCATTAAGGGAGAGAATAGAGGCCGTAGTGCTATTGGCAGAGCATTTCATGCGGAAATTCCGGGAACGGTCCTCAGAAAGACCTTTCTTCACCCAAGGAGCTAAAAGGACCCTGATGGACCATACCTGGCCTGGAAATGTAAGGGAGCTGGCAAACGCCGTTGAGAGGGCCGTTATCCTGGCTGGAGAAGAACCGGTAACTACAGAACACCTATCTTTCTTGAGAACCAACAAGGTGCGGACCGGAATTGTTGAAGCCTGGAGCCTTCCATCAGGCGGCATGGCCCTTGAGACATTGGAACGTAATCTTATACGTCAGGCCTTGGAAATGACTGGTAACAACCAAAGTGCTGCAGCAAGACTATTAGGCCTCACCCGCTCAAAGCTCAGGACCAGGGTAAAGCAACTGGAGGCACACAGTTGATAACCAACAGCCGGATCTCTCTCAAATTTCAAAACATGCCCGCGTTTCTGATGCAGGTCATCGTCATCCTGTCGTTCCTCTTGGCCGGAATTCAAATCGCCTGGGCTATAGATACATCTCTTCTCTTTGTAGGCGAAGACCTGTCAGTACTTACTATTGCATCAAGGAGGGCGGAACCTGCGGACCAGGCACCTGCCGTGGCCCAGGTAATCACAAAGGAAGACCTTGAGCGTAATGGGGTACGAACCCTTGGAGAGGCGCTGTCCATGCTGCCTGGATTTTATATGTCGTCCAGGGAATGGGGTACCCAGCCCTACCTCAGGGGGGTATCAAATAGTATCCTTTTCCTTTACGACTCGGTCCCCTTAACATCAGACAATACAAAAACCATCAATCCCCTGGACGAAGAGCTTTCTTTAGGCCCTATAGAACGTATAGAGGTGATACGAGGGCCTGGTTCGGTTCTGTGGGGTCCGGATGCCTTTGCTGGAATAGTTAACATAGTTCCCAAACAGGGCAGAGACATTGATGGAATGGAATTAAATCTGCTCGGTGGAACTCCAGGCCACGAAGCAGATTTCAATGTCAATTGGGGGGAAAATGCAGGGCCCTGGGAGGCATTTCTGTCAATCAGTGCAACAAGGCTTAAGCCCATACAAGACAAATATAATGTAGTTAGGTTCGAAGGAGACGAATCCGGCCCTGTTCCCCCCGGCGAGCGGCTGGGACATTCAGAGGTGGATGATTCAAAATACGTTGAGGCTGTACTGAACTTCTCCTGGCAGGACTGGCTTCACATATCAGGCAGGTGGTCTGATGCAGAGCGTAATTATGTCATAGGGGAGCCCGAAAAAGATCTCAACTGGGCCGGGAAACGGGAGTCGCCATTCAGGTTTGTGCGTCTCGAGATGGAAAGGCCTATGGATCATTCAGACCTGAGATTCAATGCCTATTACAACGAGCTGGACTACAAGGAAGAAGAAATAGACCTATCCTGGAACCCCAAAAGCCATGTATCATTCGGAGAACTTTTGTATGACAGGGAACTATGGGATACCAAGGGGCTTTTTACCGTGGGGGCGTCATACAGATACAATAAAATTACCGATGCCATAGTAAGAAAAGACACTCTTTCAGACTACCTTAAGCCCGGGAATACTCTCTTTACACCGTCAATAGAGGAAGAGGATTTCGACACTTCGCTTTGGTCTGTTTTTAGCCAGGTCCGGCATCACTGGAACCATCTTGATGCCTGGCTGGGCCTCAGACTGGACGACCATAGCCAGTATAACCAGACAATAAGTCACAATATGGGAATCAGTTGGTTCCCAAGAACGTCATGGTATCTGAAACTACTCTATGGCACTGCTTATCGGACACCATATAATCAGGAACTGATAGGCCTGAAAGACCTTGACCCGGAACGAATACAAAATCTCAGCATGAACTTTACGTGGCATCCTTTTACGTCATTTTCCTTTTCGTCCACAATTTTCTGGAATGAGATTCATCATCATATCCAGGAAGATCCCTATGGAGGTTTTTCAAAACCCGGGTCTGAAGACATTTATGGAGGAGAACTCGATATCTCGTGGCAGATATCCCACAGCCTACGGTTTTGGGGCAACGCAACCTTATTATCACAGGATGGGGATGATGAGAAATATAAGGTCTTTGATCACTCTATTCGGACAGGGAGTACAAATTGGACAAACTATTACTCTTCTTGGGAAACGCCTTTTGACACCGGGCCAAAAAATCTGTTCAATGTTGGACTCCTATGGAATCCTCTGGATCGATTAGATTTCTCTGCCCGTCTGCAATATGCGGATTCTATGACCTCTTATTACAAACAAGGTGAGCTAAGTTATTCTACAACGCCTCAATGGCTTTTGGATACCACTATTACCGCCCGCGATGTCTTATTTAAAAACCTTGATATACAACTGGCGCTGAAGAACATGTTCAACAGACATTACAGAGTGCCGGGCACATACAGCCCGATAGAAGCCGCTCCCTTTGAGGCCTACTTGGGACTCAAGTGGCACTATTGAATAAGCTAAACGATTAGATGAACAGCTATTAGCAGTTAGCTTTTAGGTGTTAGTAACCTGTTTGGAAAACAGCAACAAATTAACCGCTAACCGCTAAAGGCTAAAGGCTAATCGCTCAATTTAGATTAAAGCTACCAATCTACGATACCTGTCGATTCTTTCCTGAGTTGCATGGCGTTATTTATGTCTAAACCCGCTGCGTCTTTATCACCCAAGCGTTCATAGACCTCACTTCTCAGTGCATAGGCAGGGGCATACTCAGGGGATAGGTCGATTGCCTGTGTCAGGCACTTCAGTGCCTCATTCCAAAGCTCCGCCTTGAATAAAACTCCCCCTTTGTGATAGTAAAGGCGGGCATTTTCCGGTTCGCACTTTATTGCAGCGTCGATGTCCTTAATTGCCGTATCAGTATCATTTAACCTCAGGCATGCTATGGCCCTTGCCTGATACACCTTGGCGCATTGAGGATCTGCCTCCAATACCTCTGTAAACACGGCAATGCAACCATCAAAATCATTATCCATGAATTTAAATTGCCCGTCAACAAAACGTTCTTCCAGATCCTGCCTCATCTAAATTCCTCCATAGTTCCCTATTCCTGCTTTATTAAATCAGCTAGTTCACAAAATTTTTATTCCCCAATTTGGCATCCTTCATTCTGTAGTTTACACTTTTTGGACCTGTGCGGTTAAGAAACTATTCAAAATCAATCACGAAAACACGAAAACACAATGATACCTCAAATTAGTTGACAACCCGCCTTATCTCCAGAGCGGGTTTTGCAAAATTCAGCAATAAGCCCACCTTTAGACCCGCTGCTTTGAGATATGACCTAAGTTGGGCAAATCAGTGCTTCCTTGAAATTCAACTCGTCCAATATGTTTTATCCCTTTCGTGCTTTCGTCCTTTCGTGCTTTCGTGATAATTCTTTTCTTTTTCGTATGTTGCACAATCTGACGTGTAACCGCACAGGTGGCACTTTTTCAACATAGACGGATGCCCCCAATTTAAAACTCAATACTCAAAATTCAACATTTTTTCGCAAAGCACTAAAAAAAGGCCGGGGACATACCCCGGCCGCAAGGATCAATATTTCCGGAAATTACGAGGCAAAGGCCTTTTCCAGATTGGGAACCATCTGCTTTTTCCGGCTCATTACACCGGGGAGCCAGACGGTCCGGCCTTCGAGTGCCTTGCCAAAGGCCTTTTCAACAATCCCTGGATCATCTGAAACAACCATGAGATCCGTAGCTTCCTCCATGATATCAGTAAGCATGAGGAAAACGCTGTGACGGTTTCCTTCGGCCTTAACCTTCTCTATCTCTGCGTAGAGATCGTCTCTTATGTCAGCCACCAGGTCCAGCGACACCAGCTCAAGCTGGCCGATTCCCACATTATTGCCTACCATATCGAAGTCTTTGTAGTCACGAAAGACCAGATCCCTTGCGGGAACGCCTTCCACCGCGCTCTTGGCCTTGGCCATCTCCATGCCCCAGGCCATTGGATCATCAATGCCGGCTATCTTGGCAAGGTCCGCAACGGCCTCTTTGTCTTCAGGTGTACAGGTTACAGACTTGAAGAGTACTGTATCACTGAGAATTGCCGACATCATGATACCGGCTATATTCGGCGGGATCTCCTTTTTGTAAACGTCCTTGTAAAGGATACGGAGAACAGTGCCTGTACACCCGACCGGCATGACACATGCAAAAATAGGATTGGGAGTGGTAATATCTCCGATCTTATGATGATCAA
>JAYEMY010000042.1:0-5188 GCA_034718455.1 Thermodesulfobacteriota bacterium | reverse complement strand
TTATCGAAGCCCTTAAAATAAATCCGGACTGCCAAGAGGCAAAATCCGGACTGCGAATTCTGGGGAAACGCTTGAAGGAATTAGCTCATATGTTAGAGAGGGAGTATACCTTGGCAAATTCGAATCAGGTACAAAGCCACAGAAAAGACAAAACGTGAAGAATGGCTGGGGGACTAGGATTCGAACCTAGATAGACAGATTCAGAGCCTGCAGTCCTGCCATTAGACGATCCCCCAGTAGATCAGTTCTTGTGATATATAAAAATTTTAGGATTATAAGTCAATATCCATAACTATTATTCGGCGTCCTTCACGACAAGTCATAAAGTGGTTTACACTTTATTGATCTTTGTATTTTGGCAGTGAAACTTGAAATTTGAAATTAGGTAACGCATCTACATCTTTGTGTTTTTCCCAATTTCAAATTTCGAATTTCCAGTTTCGACATCGGCATTCTATTCGATAATACATGCTTTTTCGGAAAAAGTGTAAACTGGTAAATAAAGGATGCCCATTATTCAATTACAAAACTCGCATACCCAACGACCTGTACATAGTCTCCTGTCACGTCGCCGGACGTAGCGTATCGAATCAATTTAACAGAACTTGCTCCTAGGGCCAGAGACGCCACTAAAACCACAGTAGTCGGTATTACCCCACACATTGATATGTTATGTCCTCTCACGGTTTCTAAAAGACCCTGGGGGTCTAAGGCGAGGATTTTATCAATAGCCAGGCGGTCTTTGGCCTCGGCCTGCTCCTGGGATTCATAATGAGTCATGTCGGTGCTGGCAACTAACAATACAGGTTTTCCTGCCTGTTTTACCGCCTCTGCTATTGTAGAACCTATCTCTTTACATACGGAAAAGGATAGGTTTTTGAGACAAACAGGCACAATACTCAAATTGGGCTGACGGTATTGCAGAAATGGTATCTGGACCTCCAGGGAATGCTCGTATGTATGTGCCGATGCATCATCTTCAAGATAATCAGAGAGTTCAACCATCAGAGTTGCAAGGTCCTCTGAGATGGGGACAGTTCCCATAGGCATGGACCATGTCCCCTTGGCCATTAATGCTGCCGGAGATCCGACTCCTGTATGGCTCGGACCTAAAATGATAACGGTTTCAGGTACTTCGACTTGGGCATAGGCTGCTCCGGCCACGGCCCCGGAATACATATAACCTGCATGAGGCGCAACTACTGCCTTTGCCGATTTTGCTTCTTTTGCAGGACCTATTAACTTACCAAGCTCGTAGTGAAGCCGTGTGGGATTTCCATCATAAAACTGGTCAGCTACAGCAGGTTGGCGTATCATAATTTAATATCCTCCAAAAAGGCAATTAGGTGCCAAAACAGGCCAAAAAAGAAATTTTTCACGCAAAGGCGCAATTTGTGACTGCGTGATGTATATATTATGAGTTGTGACTAAACCAGTGTCAAGAAGTACTCTGCAGGCCGAAGAGCTGAAAAGGCTCATCATGCATTATCAGATTCGGGACTCCGTCAGAAGCGCCGGCCTGGATGCAGAAACAAGAGAAAAAATTCTGAGAAGGGCAAGGGTCGTCGGCCACAAAATCTATCACTACAGAGAGGCCGACAGGCTTATGCCCCTTGCCGGACAGGCTATACTCCAAGCCGACAGCAATGGAACCGATCTGCTGTCAGGCTGCGTCTGGTGGGCAGACTCTCTTATCCTGGCCCGGGGCAGAATAGGACGAAGCTGGTGGGCCCCCAAAGGGGGGCTGTATTTATGCCTGGCCCTGTACCCATCACTTTTTACTGAGAACTGGTCTTTTTACAATATGGGAGCAGGAGTGGCTATTGCACAAGTCCTGAGGGAAAAAGGAGTCTCAGCAAAAATCCGCTGGATTAATGACATATTAATAAAGGGACGCAAGATAGCCGGTATCCTCACAGAAGCCGTCAGGGCACCCAATTCCGGGCAGACATATCTCCTCTTTGGCATAGGGATCAACGCAAATATGGAGATCTTTCCTGCAGATCTCGCATTTGCCACATCTCTTTCCATAACTACAGGTAAACACTGGCACACAAAAGAACTTGCAGCCCGAATCCTGGCACGGATTGGCTGGATCTTTGGGCTAATCCACCAATGGGAATCCGACTGTCTGAATACTGAACCTGGCTACCTACCCCAAAACCCTGTAATAAGGGATTGGAATCTCCTGAGCGACACCATGGGGCGTAGGGTGATCTATGGCCTGAATGCTGAACTCAATCCTGAGTTTGATGCCATGGCTCAAGGAATTGCACCTGACGGAAGCCTAATACTTACTTTGGATAATGGTGAAGAGGTCAGGGTCAATTCAGGGGAAATTCGTTACACTGAAACCTGATTCTGTAAATATGCCTCGATAAAAGGATCCAGATTCCCGTTCAGAACTTCATTCACATTGCCAATCTCTACACCTGTGCGATGGTCCTTGATCAGTTGATAGGGCTGGAGCACATAGGACCTGATCTGGCTTCCCCAGGCTATCTCCTTCTTCTTCTCATGGGCCTGCTGCCTTTTCGCATCCTTCTTTGCCTTCTCTCGTTCAAAGAGCCTGGCCTGCAGGATCTTCATGGCAATAGCCCTGTTTTTATGCTGGGATCTCTGATTCTGACACTGAACAACTATCCCGGTTGGTAAATGAGTGATGCGGACAGCGGAACTTGTCTTATTAACGTGTTGCCCGCCGGCTCCACTGGCCCGGTATGTATCTATACGCAGATCTTTTTCATTAATATCAATTTCAATGGTTTCATCCAGCTCAGGAGCTACAAATACAGAGGCAAAAGAAGTATGCCGCCTCCCCGAAGCATCAAAAGGCGAAATACGGACCAGACGGTGCACACCGGCCTCAGACTTCAGATAGCCATAGGTATATAATCCCTCAGCCAGAAAGGTCGCACTCTTTGTACCGGCTTCATCTCCGGGCATTAGATCCAGCATTTTGACCTCAACCCCCCGCCTGTCACACCAACGGAGATACATTCTCAGCAACATCTCGGCCCAGTCCTGGGCCTCGGTCCCTCCCGCCCCGGCATGAATTGTTACAATAGCATTATTGCGATCGTGCGAACCTGAAAGAAGCCTTGAGAGTTCAACCCCGTGTATCTTTTCATCAAGCTCCTTCAGCCCATCACGTACATCTTTAAGGGCTGATAAATCCTCTTCCTCTTGTGCCATTTCAAGCAGTAATTCAAGCTCTTCATACTGCTCGGAAAGGTGATCCACATTCTCTTTTTGCTCTATCAGTAAAGATCGCTCCTTGAGAAATTCCTTGGATTCAGGGTCTTCCCAGAAATCCTGACGGAGCATCTCCTGGTCTATTTCAGCAAGACGCTTATCCAGAGTCTCCCGATCAAAGATAACCCCTCAGGAGCTCTAAACGTCCGCTAAGATCATGCAAGCGCTCCTTAATTTCCTGTATATTTATTGTTGTTTTATCCGTAATCGTACTCATCTCATGCCTCCTTTTGGACTTTTCTCCAGAATGGAACTACGGTCCAAAATAAACAAAATAATAATAACCATATTTCTCCATATTTTACATAAAAAGTATGGCCTTTGCGAGGGTGAATTCGCCCTTCTATATAACATGGCTCAAACAGCGAAGTTTTTGCTGTTCTCACGCCGCATGGGCTGATCAGTGAAGTGACGCCTGTATTGGCTGCTCGAACCACCCACCTGCGGGTCTCAACAGCCCGGAATACCGCCATGATCTCATGCTGATAAGGCGCTCCTGTACGACCGAACCAGGCGTCATTTGTGAGAATGGCCAGAAAGTTGGCCCCTTCCTGCACGGTTTCTCTGCTGAGAGTTGGGAATATGCTCTCAAAACATATCAATACGCCAACATGAAGATCCTGCATGGAAAGAGGCTTGGATGTAGATCCTGGACTGAATTGGCCTACTGCGGGTATAAGACCTTGTGCCCACGCAGTCACCCATCCCCAGGGCAGATATTCCCCAAATGGGACCAGGTGCCTCTTGTCATATCTTCCTGCAATGGCACCATCAGGGTCAAGGAGATAGACGCTATTTAAGTATTCCGCTTTCCCTGCTTTATTAAAACGATACGCCGGACTCCCGAACAACAGGGCAACATCAAGGTCCCTTGCCACGGACCGGACCTGTTCACTTAATGGACTTGGGACCTGAAAATAAAAAGGTGTGGCCGTCTCCGGCCATACAACCAGTCCGGGCAATGCCTTGGCCCCATTGTCCCGGTTCACTTCCGAGTTATCGAGTCCTTCAGCGGCCTTTAGACTGAGTTTACCATAAGTGTCGAGTGTTGCAACTTGAAAGGCCGGGTCCCACTTCATGTCCTGGGGGACAGCACCCTGTATGGCAGCGACCCTGAGTTCAGGAAGTAGATCATCATTATGGGCAATCTTTTCCATCCGCCATTCGCCAAAAAACCATAGACCTGCCAGGCAGATCAGAAACAGACCAAGTTGAGCCGGCCTTACCCGTTTACCCTGTAAAAAGACAGCATCCTTTTCGTCTGTATTCAGAAAGCCCTTAAAAAACTTCCAGATCAATACATTCAGCAAAACAATCAAAAAAGTGAGGCCGTAAGGCCCCCAAATCTCCGCTGTCTGGATCAGGGGTGGAACAGGTTCCAGGGTATATGCCAGGTATCCCCATGGAAATCCGCTCAACACATGGCCCCTGGCCCACTCAAGCAGAGTCCAGGTCCCGGCAAGGGCAAGTGATGAAGGCAGGCAAGACCTGCCGGCAGTCCAATACCCTATAAGACCGGACCAGATGGCAGGATAAATGGCCAGATAGCACACCAGTAACCCGAATACAGGCCACGCAACCCAACCGGGCAAATTCCCGTAATGGGAAATAGTAGGCGATATCCACCACAGGAGCGTGCCGAAATGGACAATACCGGCCAGGAATCCCATCCGGCAGGCATAATGCCATCCTTTGCCCCATACTGCCTCTATCAAAGGCACAAGGGCCAGTGCAACTGCGGAAGAATATGAAAAAGGTGAAAAACAGACGCTCAACAGGAGGCCTGATGATGGGGCAAGTAACCAAGACACCTTGTAAGCGTTCACAGGGCACCGCATCTGCTTTGTTGTCGGGCACTTGAAGTACAGGAAGTACGTCTGCGTACCCTCCGCCTCGCATCTGCAGCACCCTGTAAACGCTTACAGTTCGGTGG
>JAYEMY010000041.1:0-5214 GCA_034718455.1 Thermodesulfobacteriota bacterium | reverse complement strand
GATATACCTTCTCCTGCAATAATTAGTAGCTTTTTTCCCAGGTCATAAGTCTGTTTCTTCATTTTTTCCCATTCAAAATTCGATGTTGGACGTTCGATGTTCGATGTTCATCTTTTTCTCTTACGATTTAAGTGCTCATAGGCAAAATCTGTTGCAATCCTGCCCCTGGAAGTCCTGTGCATGTAACCTCTTTGTATTAAAAAGGGCTCATAGACATCTTCCAGTGTGCCTTTTTCTTCTCCTACGGATGTGGCAAGGGTGTCAAGCCCGACCGGCCCGCCTTTGAACTTGTCTATGATGGCAGCGAGAATTTCACGGTCCATGCGGTCAAGACCCTGATGGTCAACTTCCAGCAAGCGCAGGGCCTTGTCTGCTATCCGGTGGGATATGCTTCCGTCTGCCCTTACTTCTGCATAGTCCCGGACCCTCCTTAAGAGCCTGTTTGCTATTCTGGGGGTGCCTCTTGACCTCTTTGCGATTTCCATGGCACCCGGTTGGTCAATTTCAATGACCATAAGCCTGGCAGACCGGTTAACAATTATGCATAGTTCGTCATCCTGGTAAAAGTTTACTCTCAGTACTACGCCGAAGCGATCCCTGAGGGGTGGTGAGAGCAGTCCGGCCCTGGTAGTTGCCCCAACCAGAGTAAAACGCGGAATCTCGATCTTGATGGTCCTGGCACTGGGGCCCTGTCCGATTATCAGATCCAGTTGAAAATCCTCCATTGCAGGGTAGAGTATTTCCTCCACCACGGGACTCAACCGGTGAATTTCATCAATGAACAGCACGTCTCCCTGCTGTAAATTGGTCAGTATGGCAGCCAGATCTCCCGGCTTTTCTATCACAGGACCGGATGTGGATCTGAAGTTCACCCCAAGCTCCGTTGCAATTATGTGAGCAAGGGTAGTCTTGCCCAGGCCGGGCTGCCCGTGAATCAATACATGGTCAAGGGCCTCGTCTCTTTTTTTTGCTGCGGTAATAAAGACATCCAGGCTGGTCTTGACCTCCTGTTGACCTATGTATTCAGAAAGGGTCTTCGGCCTTATCCCGGGCTCGAAAGATTTGTCTTCCTGCAAGGGTTCCGGGCTCAGATTCGTGTCACTCGGTCTGTTTGCGATATTTTCTGCTGTCATGCCTGTTTTGTACGACCTTTTGCCAGACCCTGCAGGGCTTTTTTCACCAGATCTTCAAGGCTTGCACTTTCACCGGCAGAGGCAAAAGCACTGGCAAGAGCGGCCTTGGTCTCAGATGAGTTGTAACCCAGATGGGTGAGTGCTGAGAGTGCGTCATCCCACAGGTCTCCCTTACCCGGTTGCTCAATATGCGGGAATGATTCCATGTCCCACTGTTTCTTTGTCAGTATGGTCTTGGCCCTTTCCTTTAGATCAATACACAGTCTTGCCGCGGTTTTTTCGCCTATGCCCTGGATGGCCCTAAGTCTTTTCTTTTCTTCCCTGGCCAGTATCTGTAGGAGTTCTTCGGCAGAGAGCATTGACAGAATATTCAGCGCCAGTCTGGGGCCTACTCCTGAAACTCCCAGTAACAGCCTGAACATGTCCCTGGCTTCAATTGTTTCAAATCCATAGAGCGAAAGCGTGTCGTCCTTCCACACAAGGTGGGTAAAGACTGTCAGTTCATTACCGGATGGAGGCAGTTTGGCCAGGGATGAAGAGGGCATCTGAATTTCATAGCCGACTCCATTCACATCAACTATAACACCCCGGTCCCATTGACCCTGTTTCTCGCCCCTGATATAGCCGATCATCAGCCTTTCCTTTTTGCAGAATCGGGTATTGGCCGATTGCCCGAAGAGTGGGCATGGCATATAGCCACAGCCAAGGCATCCGCGGCATCCTGAGCGGGTTTTTTTGACAGGTTGAGGAGTATCCTGACCATGTGCTGCACCTGGGTCTTTTCCGCCCTGCCGTAGCCGACCACTGCCTGTTTAACCGTCATGGGCGAGTACTCGAATACAGGGAGACCTCCATGGACTGCCGCCAGAATTACCGCCCCCCTGGCATGACCAAGCAGTAAAGCAGCCCTTGCGTTAACTGAATGAAAGACGCCTTCTACTGCTGAAACTGTTGGATTGTGCCGGCCTATTATTTCATTTAGACCTGAATAGAGTCTTTCAAGCCGTTCTGCAAAGGTGAGTTCTGTGCGCGGACGGATGATACCTGCATTGACGTAATGGAGCCTGTTATCCTCCCATGACACAATTCCATAACCCGTAGCCCGCGATCCGGGGTCAATACCCAGGATGATCTCCCTTGGCATCCCTAGCTGACCTTTTCAAGAATTTTATCAGGAATATCAAAGTTGGCGTAAACATTCTGGACATCGCTGTTTTCTTCAAAGCCATCCATAAGTATCAGGAGTTGGCCTGCCTGCTTCTCGTCCTCGATACTGACCGTATTGCCGGGTAACATGGTGATTTCGGCGGACAGTACAGGGATGCTGTTGGCCTCCAGGGCGGACTTTACGTCTTCAAAGGCTTCAGGGGTGGTGTATATTTCCCATTCGGATTCCTGCTCTTGTATATCTTCGGCATTTGCTTCAAGGGCTATAGTCATAAGGGTTTCTTCATCGGCCTTGTCCTTCTCAATCAGTATGAGTCCTTTTTTTTCAAATATCCAGGCCACGCTTCCCGGCTCTCCAAGGTTTCCGCCCCTCTTAGCAAAGAGATGCCGCACATCCGCTACGGTGCGCTGGCGGTTGTCTGAAATAGTTTCAACCAGTATTGCCACTCCTCCCGGACCGTAACCCTCATATGTGACTTCCTCGTAATTTACCCCCTCAAGTTCGCCGGTACCCTTCTTAATTGCCCGCTCAATATTGTCCTTGGGCATATTCTCGGCCTTTGCAGCCGCTATTGCAGTCCTCAGTCTTGGGTTGGCTGCAGGGTCTCCACCACCTATACGGGCGGCTACAGTTACTTCCTTTATGATCTTGGAGAAAGCTTTACCACGCTTGGCGTCCAATGCCGCCTTTTTATGTTTTATTGTGCTCCATTTTGAATGACCGGACATAAGGCCTCCATTTTAAGATTGTTTGCAGATGTTCAAAGGTTCAGGGTTATCTCTGGACCTCTGAACGGTTACAATTTTTTTAAGCAAGGCACCATGGTTATTTCCTTTTTTAAATTCAAAATTTAGGATTCAAAATTGTGTCTGAATGGCCTTTTCGTTCATAAACTAAATACGTTCGAAAAAACGGCTCAGGTCTTTATCAAGAAAGTGCTTTATCTTTCCAAGATATCGGCTATGTGTAATCAATACCTGTCTTCTGGCCTGATTCTCTATGAGTTTATGTATCCGATGTTTTACCCTGTTCCAGAGGTCCTTCTTGTAGACGGTTTCCAGGGGAATTAAGTTATCAAGGTCTTTTAGAGTATTTTTCGTGAATTTGGGGAAAAGTATCCGTTGAACATACAGAGAAGCTGATGCCACGACCAGCATGGCCCACACAATCGGCCAAAGAAAATGTTCAAAACTCATATTCCCGACCAGCAGTGCCCCTGCAAGCGGGGTGTCTGGATAACCGGTTAAAAGATTCATAACCAGATCTCCAAAAAAGAAGGCCAGTATGGCGGCCATACCCCATGTGCGGAGGACCCCCTTGAATTTATGAATGAATCGTTTTTGGAAAGCGACCATGGCCTCTATTTCCAGACCAAGTTCCCTTACGACTCGATCCACTTCCTGGAGTATGTGGTTTAGTCTCATCTTTGGCGCTGAACTCATGGTCTGTTTGAGTTCTTCCCGCTCGTTCATCCATGTTTCGAAGCCCGCGGGAGGTGCTTTGCCCTCCTGAGGCGCATAGGTAAGATATATCCTTGGTATATCCTTTCTGCCTGTCATCTGTGAAAGGTTCCAGCACAAGGTCCCATAGGACCTCAAAAGGTCGGACACGTTTTCGCATTCGTCAATTCGATTCAATACATAAATGACCCTGTCTTCTCCTGTCGAGCAGGGGAGAGTACTACGGATAGCCTGATAAGTTTCCTTTATTGTTCCTGCCTTATGGGGATCGAACATCAGGATAATGAGATCTGCCAGTTTTGCCAGTTCTCCTACTACACCAAGGTAATTATAGCCCCTATCCTTTTCTGTGACCGAATCCAGCATTCCCGGGGTATCTATGATGGCAAAATCCTGGAGTGCTGGAGTATTTGTCACCCTTTTTAAACGCATATGGGATAGAAGGCTTTCACCAAAGTGCCTCAAAGGAGCAAAAGGGAGACGCTCATCATTTACTACCGTGCCGCCGGGTACTTCTCCCTCCGGTTCGTTGGGTTCTGGTGCGGCCAGGATAGTAAAACTGTCATCAGTAGGTGCCTGACCAGTGCGCTGGATCTGGCTTCCCAGAATTTCGTTGATAAAGGTCGATTTCCCAGATGAGTAGTTGCCGATTATAAGGATCATCGGCTTCCATTTAAGGGGAGTAAGCAGGTTTTTGATGTCCAGGCCATAACGCTCAAAAACTGACCCCATTTTGTTCCGCAGTAGTTGTTCAAGCTCTTTTGTCAGGGTCTCAGCGGTCTTTCCTGTTTTCATACAGAACTCCTCACAGGCACTTGCATTCCTGATACAAGGGCAATTCTATAGTCAAGTTGGTTACAATATGTAATTATTCACTCCCCCCCCTGACAGCCAACAGCCTTTTCCGGGTTTCAAAGCACAATTTATTGAGGAGGAAAGTATTTGTCGTTTCTGAGAATGAACATCCACATTTTGACATGTAAGAATAGAGCGAGGTCCATGATTCTTTGTTTTATAATGGTATTGGACCTTATATTTTTTGGATGTACAATTCGGACATTTTTTTGACGAAATATTCATATAATCTATTTCTCAAAATTATAGATGAAATAGGATAGATTACATATAAACCATAATGTCAATCTGTGCTCTAAGGAACTGTCCGCAAATAAGTTGGACAATATTGTGTTTGGATTTGTTATGGGGAACGCTGTAAGAAAATATTTTTATTTAGTGTCAAGCCATTGAATCGAATATTTGCCGCCGAGCTTCTTAAATTCAGGATCACCGGTAACTATTACTGCATTTAGTCTATGTGAAAGGGCTGCAGCAAAACAGTCGGCATAAGCTATCTTGTATCTACCTTTCAATTTGGCTGCTTCGTAAGTCAACTTTTGGTCAGCATCTACTAATTCAACAGGATATTGTTTGAGTTGTCCAATCACCTTCTCTG
>JAYEMY010000040.1:0-5251 GCA_034718455.1 Thermodesulfobacteriota bacterium | reverse complement strand
CTAATGGCTGGCATCCGTCTATGTTGAAAAAGTGTAAACTACAGAATGAAGGATGCCCGATTGTCGGTATGAATTTACTGAACTCGCCATTCCTCTGTTTCACGTCGGATTTCTTCCATCTTTTGAAGCTCGAAACGGAGGCGGCCCAATTCCTTTTCCAGATTTTGTGTCTCTTTCCGCAGGTTATTAACACTGGATTGCTGTTTTTTATACTCTGATTTCAATTGAAAGAATTTTTCTTCAGCAGACAAAAAATCTTCCAGTAGCTTTGCCTCTCCGGGCATTTCGTGTTGACAAGTTTCAGAGTGCATGATTCTGATGTATTCATCCTTGGCCCCATCAAAGGCAAACAGATAAAACGCCGCTTTGCATGCATGATCAGGGTCATTGAGCAATGGCTTCAGGTTGGAAACGGCCTTATCAACCTGGCCGTTTCTCAGGTGTAGAGTAGCCTTTTCCCATTCGACATTGTGGAATACTGTTGAACACCCAGCGATTAATGTCAAGAAGAATATGGCAAAATAGACCAGAAGGCAGCCCCTTTTCCTGGTAAAACAGCGACATTTTCCAGTGGTGGACTTTCTACCCACATTTTACCTCCATGGGCCAGAATAATCTCCCTGGCAATTGCCAAGCCGAGTCCGGCCCCGTCGTTTATTCGAATATGTTGAATTTGGTAGAATTTATCGAATATTTTTTCTGTTTCAGATTTTTCTACTCCGGGTCCAGCGTCAATAATACCAATTCTTAACCATTTATTACCATTATTATCGGCGTGATCCAAGATAATCTTAATTTTTTCATTTTCAGGACTAAATTTTATGGCATTGTGCACGATATTTATAAATGCGCCAAATAGTCCTCCTTCATCAACCGGTATATTCTTTTTCAGTCCTGATACAGAAATTAGCTCTATGTCAAGATTTTTTCCCTGGGCCATAGGTCCTAAGGTCTGGATAATATCCGAAAAAACCTTTGTGATGTTCAAAGAACGTTTTTTAATAGTTTGAAGCCTTGCCTTTAGTCTGGAAAGATGCAGAAGATCGTCTATCAGGCCATGAAATCTGCTCATGTTTCTATTTAATATAGTTACCAAGTTCTGCTGTTCTTCATTTAGGCGACCTATTTTGGATTCAGAAAGGAGTTCGGAGGCTTCCATCATGGAAGTCAGGGGAGTCTTTAATTCGTGGCTCGCTATTCCTATGAAATCAGACTTTAGCTTGTCCAGTTCCTTGAGCCTCTTTGCCATATTATTAAATGCCTCTGCAAGCTTTCCCAGCTCGTCACGAGATTTTATGGTAATTGGTTGATCAAAATGGCCCTCACCAACGATTTCAGTACCCTGACGAAGGTGATCAATTGGTTTTTTTATGTATTGATACAGAAATAATGGGGTAAAAACAATGACGCAGACAATGGCTCCAACCAATACTATTATAGTTGTTTTTATTGCACTCAAGCTACGGGACGAAATTGCGGAAAATTTGAGACTGATTGCTTGCTGTACGCCTTTTTCCAGGTCATGAAGCCCTGTCATTATGCTGGAGATTATAGCCTTTACTTTGTTTTCTCTCTGAGCCTCAATAGGTGTGATCTCAGGTGGGCTACTTCTTGGTAAGCTTGCATTGGCAATACCGGCAAGTTTTTCGAGTTTATCCAGATTAAGCTCAATGTCATGGACAATAGGGATAATTTCTTTGGGACCGTCTCTCTGCACACTGATCAAACTGTTTTTAAAGTCCTGGATCAGTGACATAAGAGATTGGTAAGCGTCCTCTTTGTATAGAGTTACGAGACGACGGCCTTCAGCTTCCATTGAAGGTGGTATTGCTTTAAGTTGTTCTATGGTTTTAGATAGTTCTAAGTCGTGCTTGGCTACGCTCGTCGCAAAACGTTCCAAATCTGATAGGCTGTAGATTGATACCACGCAGGGCACAATCATAATGACCGAAAATATCAGGTAACCCATAAAAAGTTTATTAAAGAGGCTTAGGCCGTTTTTTAATAATGCCATTATTCAAAATTTTAGCATAACTTGGCATCCTTCATTCTGTAGTTTACACTTTTTCAACATAGACGGATGCTAGCTGTTAGCTGTTAGGTAAAAATTTTGTACAAAAACAGACTGTTAACCTAAAATCTAACAGCTAAGCGCACAAGTCATATTTTTTGAGGTATATTATCCCTAAAAGTGTAAACTACTTTTGGCTTGCTATAAAGGATGCCCATAACTTAAATGCTTTTTTCAACAGGAAATGAAAATAGAAAAGGAAATGAACAACAAATCCAAAAATAGATCATTAGATAAACATACAGTCTCAATTCCGCGAATCCTTCTCGTAGATGATGATGAGGATATACTCGTAACGACAAAGATGCGTCTCAGAGTCTTTGGTTATGAAGATGTGACCACAGTCTTAGATCCTATAGATGCCCTCAAGATATTCAAGGATCAGGAGGGACAGATTGATCTTCTCCTGTCTGATCAAAAGATGAGCAACATGAGTGGGCAAGAACTCATGAAAGAGTGTCTAAAAATTGATCCTGATCTTCAGATCATTATTTTTACTGCTTATGGCACTATAGAGAACGCTGTTGAGGCTGTAAAGGCCGGGGCCTTTTCCTATGTCGAAAAGCCCATAAAGCATGAGGACCTGGCCTTGAAAATAAAAGGGGCCCTTGAGAAGAGAGAGTTGTTGAAAAAGGTGGCTGACTATGAACGTATAGTAGGGGATCAGTTCCAGTTTGCTGACATGATTGGCGCCAGCCCTCAGATAAAGGACGTATTCAGGCAGATAGTCCAGGTTGCCCCTATTGAAAGCACCATAACCATCTATGGTGAATCAGGAACCGGAAAGGAATTGGTGGCTAATGCCATACACTTCCACAGCCCAAGAAGCAAAGGACCTTTTGTGGCTGTTAATTGTGCGGCTATCCCGGAGACTTTACTGGAAGATGAATTTTTTGGTCATGTAAAGGGGGCCTATACAGGTGCTATAAGCAGTAAGATGGGCTTTTTCAGACAGGCACATAAAGGCACGCTGTTCCTGGATGAAGTAGGGGAGATGAGCGAGGCCATGCAGGCCAAGCTACTGAGGGTCATAGAGATCGGAGAAATAAAACCCCTGGGGAACGACCATGTGCACAAGGTGGATGTGAGACTGATAGTGGCAACCCGGAGAAACCTCAGTAAACTGGTTGAAGAAGGTCGTTTCAGAGAGGACCTGTATTACAGAGTTCATGTAGTTCCAATCAATATTCCTCCTTTGAGGGAAAGGAAAGAAGACATTCTCCTGTTAATGCAACATTTTTTTGAAAAATATGAGACCAAGATGGGTAAAGATATCAAGAAAATCGAGGGGGATGTTATCGATGGTTTCCGAACATATACCTGGCCGGGAAATGTCCGTGAGTTGAAAAACGTAGTTGAATATCTTGTTGCCGTTTCTACCGGAAACACCATAAGCAGCGCAATGTTTGCAAATACATCCCTGGCCGGTAGTTTTCTGTCCCAAAAAAATGTTCCGCTAAGACAGGCCAAAGACAAGTTTATTAAGAAATATCTGGAAGACCTTTTCAGAATTACAAAAGGGAATGTAAGTAAAGCTGCTAAGTCTGCAGGTTACTACAGGGCGGATTTTTACAAACTTTTTCAGAAATATGACCTGAACCCCAAGAATTATCGCGGTGCCAAAAAGGTTGTAAAGACTGAGGATATATTTACTAAAAATTGAAACTTGAAATTTGAAATTGGGGAAAACACAAAGATGTAAATGCGTTACCTAATTTCCAATTTCCAGTTTCCAGTTTCGACAAATGAAGGATGCCAAATAATCCGCATCTTAATTCCAGTTCCTGATGATAATGCCCAACAAAAGGGCAGCGCTGATGAAAAGAAAGGAACTGATATATAGCAGCCTGACCGCACTATCTATATCTTGAATTACCGGTTCGCGACCATCGGCGTGTATGATCGGCAGATCGACCAACTTCCCATGGTACCGGGATGGGCCTGAAAGTCGTAATCCAAGTGTTGCTGCAAAAGCTGCTTCAGGTAGACCGGCATTCGGGCTTGGGAGTTTTTGGCCGTCGGAGAGTGCAATTTTCCAGACGTACCATGGCTTGCTCCCTCCAACCATAGGAGATGCCAGGGAGATCACAGCTACTGAAAGGCGTGCAGGTATGTAATTAGCTATGTCATCCAGCTTTGCTCCCCAGGTCCCGAATTCCAGATATCGTTCGGTTTTATAGCCAATCATGGAATCCAGGGTATTTATTGCCTTATAGGACATACAGAGGGCAGGTCCTCCCAGTACTCCGAAGAAAAAAGGAGAAAGTACACCATCAACCAGATTTTCAGCAATGGTTTCGATAGTGGCTCTGGTTACTCCAGTTGTGTTCAGGGAGTCCGTATCCCTTCCCACGATCCTGGATACTCTCTGCCGTCCTGCCTCAATACCATTTTCAACCAGTGCTTTTTTGACCGACACGGCTTCATCACCGAGACATTTTAAGGATAATCCATAGTAAAGCAGTATGGCGGATATGAACCATCGGAGCAGCCCGGAAACATGACCTGAAATTTTAACGCCAAGATCTACTGCCAAGAAAACACTCAAAGTAAGGAGAATGGCAAGGACAGCACCCTGTGTCTTTTCTCTAAGCGGCAAATTCCGCGCCAGGGATTCTCCGGATGTGATGGCCCTGCCAATAAGACGTACTGGATGGAGTAATCTTTCCGGATCTCCTATGATCAGGTCCAGAGCAAAAGCCATGGCAAGAATTCCGATGGCTCCGGGCTCCAGAATAAACGGCCAAGAGGTAAACATTTACTCTCCCCCCTGACAGCCAACAGCCTTTTTAAAGTCAACATTCAAAATTTAGAATTCAAAATTGTGTCTGAACGGCCTTTTCGTTCAGACACTAGATTAGAACCTGGGTATAAAAACGCAATACAAAAATGTGGCATTCTTCATTCACCAATTTACTTTTTTCCCAAAAAACTTGTATTATCGAATTGAATGCCGATGTTGAAACTGGAAATTAGGTAATCTACATCTTGGCATCCTTCATAGCAAGCCAAAAATAGTTTACACTTTTAGGGATAATATACCTCAAAAAATATGGACCTGTGCGGTTAAGAAACTATTCAAAATCAATCACGAAAACACGAAAGTACGAAAACACGAAAACACAATGATACCTCAAATTAGTTGACAACCCGCCTTATCTCCAGAGCGGGTTTTGCAAA
>JAYEMY010000039.1:0-5253 GCA_034718455.1 Thermodesulfobacteriota bacterium | reverse complement strand
TGGAGCAACTTATGCCCCTTTTATGGCATGGTTTAACAGACAAGGCGATTGCTTTGATTAAAAAAATTGACTCCGATCAGATAAAAAACGAAGCGGTAATGGAAAAGCTCATAGAGTATTTATATCGTAATCAGCCCTATATTCCGTGCTATGCAATAAGAAAACAGCTTGGTCTCCGCAATTCGAGCAACATTGGTGAGAAAATGAATGACCTTGTCGTGTCAAACCGTCAGAAGCATAATGGAATGAGCTGGTCGAAACCAGGTTCCGTAGCCCTTGCATCAGTGATAGCCCTTAAAAGAAATAAAGAATATAAAAGGTGGTTTGAAAACGGGGATCTTGAATTTAAACTGGCGGCATAGAAAATGGGATATTCCTAGCAAACCAAGGTGAAAGGGGCAAGCCTGTCAAGCAGCTCACCCCACTATTTTTCAACGGTTTAGATTCCCGGTAAACTCTGAACCCATGAACGGTTATCTAAAAGGCATACTGCATGGAGACCGTAAAACGGTTTCCTGAATGAATTTGCTCATGCCGCTCAGTCTCGATGTAAATATACTCAGCGCCGATCTTAAGTGGTTTGGACAGCGAATACCAGGTATTGATAAAGTACTGTTCGTTGCGCGTGAAGCGACGATCGTTAGTTAGGTCGCCTATGTCGCCATTGTCGGGATTGTCAAAGCCGTAACCCGCAGTCATCGTGGTCTTGTCATTAACGGCATAGGTGAGATCAGCCCATCCGCCGTATGCTGACGCAGGTCCTCCGTCCTCAGCCATATCCAGATCATAGCGCAGGAAGTTGCGGCCAATGCCATCACCGGTCCAGAGCTCACCCTTAAAAGTAAAAGGTCCGGCAACGTACTTCATCTCGCCGCAAACCAACCAACGGTCTGTATTATTGGAGCTGTCCTGTCCATAGTCGGCATCTCGGTAGCCTCCGCCAAGGGCCACGAGGCCGCCTTTGCCCAGGATTTCATTGGAATATTGGATCCGGCTGAGAATCCATGGCATACGGTCTTCGTTCTCAGTATCCGTACGCCTGTGCTTCATCATTGATGCCAATACCTGAAAATCTCCAAACTCTTGCCGCACTGTAATCTGGGGGACACGCCACCACAGGTTGCCCGCCGCGGTCATGATGCCGAAGTCAATGGTCGATGGATTGAGTTGTGAGACCGGGACCCAGTCCTGACCGACCACCACGCTTGTGCCGGTTTTTTCATAGCCGATATCAATATAGCCATGGCGCATGCGAGGAATCAGGTTGTCGCCGTTATTGTCACCGTAGAAGTCCATCTCTATGCGGCCCAGGGCTGACCATTCTCCCCACTTATGACTGGCAGTGAAACCAATCCTGGTGTCGCGTGGGTTGAAGTTGGTAGAGTCGTTTTTGTAATCACTCTCCGCAGCGACTGCACCTACGAAGTCATTGTATTTCGTAAATTCAGCCGTGTCGTAATTAAAGTCGACCTTGACCTTTCCATAGAGTTGCATATTGTACTTGGACCAGACATTGCCCAGGTCTTTCAGATTTCTCAGGGCAGTGACCTCCTCGGCTGTCAGAGCTGGAACCTCATGGGCGGGCTGAGCTGCGACTTGGGGGGCCGGAGCCGTTTCAAGCTGATTGATACGATTCTGGAGGGCCTGCATATTTTCTTGCATCTGCATCATCTGGTCCTGCATGGTCTTCATTTGCAGCTTCAGATCTTCTGCAGACTCTCCATAAGCGAATGTGCTCAATCCTCCAAAACAAATGAGCGTTAAGCTCAAAACAAATATTACTGCCCGGTAAGGGGCAAAAAATCGTTTCATTTAAAAAATCCTCCCATCCCTTTTTGTTATTTGAAAGGAATTTATAGTTGTTCGTATTCATGTCCTGGTAAAGACATCTATATCATAGGCCATCCCACCTCCTTTGAGCGATTAGCTGCT
Source organism: Thermodesulfobacteriota bacterium (assembly GCA_034718455.1). Taxonomy (GTDB): domain Bacteria; phylum Desulfobacterota; class Dissulfuribacteria; order Dissulfuribacterales; family UBA3076; genus UBA3076. The sequence continues at coordinate 3,321 of JAYEMY010000039.1, read as the reverse complement.
TGCCGTTAGCCGATTTGTTGGGTACGCTACGCTTTGCCCAACCTACAATGGCTACAATTTGAATAGTGATTCAGTTTATTCAAAAAAAACTTTTTTCTCCGGAAACAGCTTAGATTTCCGGTCTGGCCAAGGCATCCCTGGTCATCTTTAATACTACCCCTGATAGCCCCAGCAGGCCGATGAGGTTAGGGATGGCCATAGCTCCATTCATAGTATCGGAAAAGTCCCAGACAAACTTTACTTTTTGAAATGCGCCAATAGCGATAACAAGGCAAAAGCAGTAGCGATAAGGCATCCTGGCCTTCAGGCCCAGTATGTATTCAATGCACTCTTCACCATAATAAGCCCAGCCTATCATGGTAGAATATGCAAATACAGTAAGCCCGATGGTTACAATTAGTCCGCCAGGGCCGGGCAGTCCCATTTCAAAGGCCTTGTATGTCAGCGCGCTGGATGTCTCCCCGCTGGTCCAGGCGCCGGTGGAAAGGATTACCAGGGCCGTCATGGAACAAACAATAATGGTATCAAAGAATACGGCTGTCATGGCTATAAGGCCTTGGCGCACAGGGCTGTTGGTCCGAGCCGCCGCATGTGCGATGGCTGCGCTTCCGAGACCAGCCTCGTTGGAGAATACCCCGCGGGCCACACCGAAACGGATGGCGGTAGCTACTGCCGCTCCGGTAAAACCACCAACAGCAGAGGCAGGGCTGAAGGCGTGTTCTATTATCAAGGTGAAGGCCCCTGGGATATTATCAAGGTTCAGGGCAAGTATCACAAGCGCTCCACATACATAAGAAACCCCCATGACCGGAACAATTTTCTCAGTAACCTTTCCAATGCGCTGGATACCCCCGATTATTACGACTCCGGTCATTAACGCCAACACAATTCCTGTAAGCAGGGGAGGGACCCCCCAAGTCTCTCCGAGGGCCACAGCCACTGAATTGGACTGGACCATGCTGCCGATTCCAAAGGCGGAGAGGCTGCCCATCAGCGCAAAGAGCCATCCCAACCATTTCAGCCCCAGGCCTTCTGCTATATAGCGCATGGGACCGCCTTGCATGGTTCCGTCAGGGAGCATGCGCCTGTATTTCACTGCCAGCACTGCCTCGGCGTACTTGCTTGCCATGCCGAAGAAGGCGCAGATCCACATCCAGAAAATGGCACCAGGGCCGCCAAGATAGATAGCCGTGGCGACCCCGGCAATATTGCCTGTTCCAATGGTGGCTGAAAGGGCCGTGGTCAAGGCCTGGAAAGGACTGATGTCACCTGCTGCATCGTCTCCCTTGGGCCTTGAAAAAACGAGTTTTAGGGCCTTGAAGAGGTGACATATTTGCACAAAGCGCAAACGCAGAGTGAGAAAGACCCCTGTGCCCACCAGAAAGACAAGCATTACAGGACCCCACACAAAACTGTTAAGGCTTGACATAATCTCAGACAGTGCCACTATTTTCTCCTTTAGAAAAAACAACAATTTTCATTTTGGCATTTCACCGCTTGGCTCAGTGCCTGGTCGATGTTATGGTCAATTCTGGAGGCTTAAAGTGCCATGACAAATATACTTGAACAAAAGGTATTGATCCTTGACTTTGGTTCCCAGACCACCCAGCTTATAGCAAGGCGGGTCAGGGAGGCCAAGGTCTACTGTGAGATATATCCATATAATATTTCTCTGGAAAAAGTAAAGGCGAGGGACCCAAAAGGAATTATCCTGTCAGGGGGACCTGCAAGTGTTTATGATAAAGAAGCCCCGGCTGTCTCTCCTGAGCTGTTTGAGCTTGGGGTCCCGATTCTGGGCATTTGCTATGGTATGCAGCTTACCACACACCTTCTCAAAGGTACTGTGGAACACAGCCGGCACAGGGAATACGGTCCTGCCCGGCTCTTAATTGATGATCCATCTGACATATTTCACGGCCTTGCCCATGATCCTGTTACCTATCAGGTATGGATGAGCCATGGTGACAGGATAGAGGCCCTGCCCGAGAATTTTATCGGCATAGCTCACAGTGAGTCCTGCCCCGTGGCGGCCATGCGGCACCGGACATTGCCCTTTTTCGGGGTCCAGTTCCATCCGGAGGTGATCCATACTGAGATCGGAAAGGATGTGATTGGCAACTTCCTGTTCAGTATCTGCGGGTGCACGCCTACCTGGGATATGCACTCCTTTGTTGAAAATGCCACCAATGACATGAAGGCCAAGGTCGGAACCGGCAGGATAATATGCGCTCTTTCAGGCGGAGTGGATTCTACAGTCACGGCCCTTTTGGTAAACAGGGCAGTGGGTCATCAACTAACAAGCGTCTTTGTTAATAATGGGCTTCTAAGAAAAAATGAAGCAGAGACGGTTTTGGCTTTTCTGAAACAGTTTGACCTCAAGGTCCATTATGTGGATGCCGGCAATCGCTTTCTCAACAAACTTATGGGCATAGAGGACCCTGAGAAGAAACGAAAGATAATAGGAAAAGAATTCATCCGGATCTTTGAGGAAGAGGCAAAGCGAATCGGAAATGTCAACTTCCTGGCCCAGGGTACCCTGTATCCGGATGTCATAGAGAGTGTGTCTTTCAAAGGTCCTTCAGCCACAATAAAGAGTCACCACAACGTAGGAGGACTCCCGGATGTCATGCAACTTGAGCTGATAGAACCCCTCAGAGAGCTCTTTAAAGACGAGGTTCGAAAAGTTGCCCTGGAACTCGGTATGCCTGAAGATCTTGTTTTTCGCCACCCATTCCCCGGACCCGGATTGGCCATACGAATCCTGGGGGAAGTGACTGCTGAACGTCTGGAAGTGCTGAGAGAGGCGGATGCAATTGTCCTTGAAATCATGAAATCCAGTAGCTGGTACAAAAAGGTCTGGCAGGCATTTGCAGTGCTCCTTCCAGTAAGGACAGTAGGTGTTATGGGAGATGAGCGCACCTATGATAACGTAGTGGCAATAAGGGTTGTAGACAGCCTGGACGCCATGACCGCGGACTGGACACGACTCCCAACTGACCTGCTCGCAAAAATCTCAAACAGGATTATCAACGAAGTGCGCGGGGTAAACCGTGTATGCTACGACATAAGCTCAAAGCCCCCCGCCACTATTGAGTGGGAATGAAGGAATTGGGTGATTTGGTGATTTGGTGAAACAATTTAGTGATTTAGTGATTTGGTGATTTAGTGATTGAATGAAGGAATTGGGTGATTTGGTGATTTGGTGATTTAGTGATTGAATGAAACAATTTAGTGATTTAGTGATTTGGTGATTGGAAGAATTTGGTGATTTAATATGGAGAGAGCTGAGGAACTGCGGCGGAGATCTAAACAGTTTGCCCT
>JAYEMY010000038.1:0-5315 GCA_034718455.1 Thermodesulfobacteriota bacterium | reverse complement strand
CTGAGGATTTCCCCCGTTTTGTCAGCCACTTCTTTTTCCACCCAGATCTGATCCCCTGTACCTGTCCAGAAAAGCGGCCTTGCCATGGGATGACAGATAGTCCGGGCTATAGTCCCGAGGTCTATCTTTTTGTTTATGTCAGCATCGGGGCTTTCGGGAATAGACGAAAAAATCTCCTGCAGCAGTGCCTGTACTTCCTCAGGGCTGCATTGGCAATCAAGGGGGGCATCCAGTGTTGCAAGGAGCCTGTGTACAAAGTCCCCGAGCCCTGTTGCGCTTTTCCTTGTTGGAGACAACAAAACCTTTAACTCTGTGGGCCTCCTGACCAGGTATTTGGGCCAGTTCCAGGCTTTATCAATTATTTTCGCCTTGTTTTTTCGTGTTTTTTCGTGAGGTTCGCGGGGTTGCCCCTTGAGATCACTTCTCTCACTTTCCGGGATTTCTCTTTCAATCGTATCTCCCCACTTGGCCACAAGATTTCCATTTAAAAGCGGTTCCAGCAGGGATATCAGCCTGTTCTTCTGTCTGCCCCCGGTCTTCTGTGGAACAAATACGTATAACTCGTCCCTTGCCCTTGTAAGGGAGACATAGAGGACATTAAGTTCGTCCAGCCATGCCTTGCCGCATTCATTCTTATAGAGATCCAAAAGCCTTTGAGATACGTTTCTGAGTTCCTTACTGGTGTGCCATACCTTAAGGACCCCTCCATCCATGGAGTATATGCGGCCATCGGCTCTCATTCCGAGAGTTGCAAGCGGCAGTATCACTACCTTGGCCTCCAGACCCTTGGCCTTATGGACGGTCATGATCCTGACAGCATCTATCTCCTGAGGGGTCTTCACACCGAAGATCTCATCAGATCCGGTCTCTATCCACTGGATAAACCCCCTGAGATCGCCGCCATATTCAGGTTCATTGGCATATAGCAGCTCCAGGAGATGACTCAATGCAACAAAATGGTTTGGGAAACACCGGATTAGATCCATTCTGCGAACAAGCATGGATACAAGGTCATAAGGGGGCAAAAAACCCACGGAGCCAAAGGCATCACCCAGGGTTTTTGTCCAGAGATTAGGGAAATCATTCTGAAGCCTTTGATAAAGATACTTTGTCCCTCGGTCTTCGCTTTTTAACCTTTGGTCCTCGATCCATTCCCAGGGACTGAGCCCTGCAGCCCCTTCCTCCCAGTCAGCTTTTAGAATATTCCCGGCAATTACAGAAGCCAGTGCCTGGTCATCAACAGGTCTTTCTAAAAAGCGCAGGATCTCAAGGATCTCCTGCACCAGGGAGTCCTCCCTGATGTCAAGCTGCCTGTGGGAAAAGACCGGGATGCCTGCTGAGATGAGGCTGTGGCTGAAATCCTGTACGTCCTGATTGTCCCTGACAAGTACCAGTACATCCCTGGGATTGTGGCGTGTGAGGACGTCTTCCTTTAAGAGCTTGACCAGGCTGAGTTTTGATTCCTCTTTTATTTCCTCTGAGCGCCCTTCCTGGCTGAGGATCTCCACCCTCACCATGCCTCCCTTGTGGCTGATTGCATAGGCAGGCGGAAGCTCCTGTGCGGCCCCTGAGAACACGTTGCCTATATATCCGGGGTCTAAGACATCCGAAACAGCAGGCTCCTCTTTTATCCAGCGCCCGAGATTCCCTTTGTCAAATACCCGGGCCACAAACCCAAGCAGGATTTCCTTGCTCCTCCAGTTATATGGAAGAACAAGATTCAGAGGGCCGGTGTCTCCAAGAGAGGCAAAGGACCCCGGGGCATTTTGAAATACATTGAGATCGCTTCCCCTCCATCTGTAAAGCAATTGTTTTCTGTCCCCTACGCAGAACAGGGACCCGCCTTGCGACACTGCATTATCAATCAAAGGAAAAAGGGTTTCCCACTGAAGGATACTGGTATCTTGAAATTCGTCCAGCAGAAAGTGATACAGCCGGTCTCCAAGACGAAAGATCACCTCAGGCAAGGCGAATTCGGTCAGAAGCCTCCTTGCAAGGCTGTTAATATCGCTAAAAAAAATACTTCTTGATTTGGACTTAAGATCTGAGAGCCGGTCTTTCCAGGGAACCAGCATCTTCAAATACGGCCCTGATACCTCAAGGGCCCTTGCCTCGGCATACGCTCCGGCATGGGTCCTTAACGTCATCCATTCAACAGAAAGGCCTTCGGGAACACTTGCTCCCTTAAGACACAGATCTTGTAGCTCTTTTTTTTCCCATGCCTTTAAGGAGAGTGCCTTGGGCAGTTTTCCAAGAGCTACCTCTGACAGGGCCTTGTGACTGAAGGATTTTAGCTTCAGATTATGGGTATCCGCCTTATCCAGGAAGCCCTGAGTCGACTTGGACAACTCTATGGCCAAATCCCTGGAGCCCCTATGCCTTTTTTCCATTTCGAACCGGAGACCGTAGGTTGTTTCTTTCTCATTAAGCGACTCCAACACCCGGAGAAGCTCTGCTCCTGGCCACCAGGAACCGCGTGCCTGAAAAAGAAGATAATGCAGCACAAAGCCCCGCAGCAATTCCCACAACCCCGGATCTTGTGCTGAACATAGCAAAATACGGTCAAGGGCAGCAGCCCTGAGTGGCGCCTCGTGTGTCTCGATTTCGTCTTGCTGCGACAGCCCCAGTTCCTGTGGTGCTGCCTGGATCATGCGGTATATGAAGCTATCAATGGTCCTGACCTGCCACTCATCATACCCTGCGAGGATCTCGTCTACCTGTTTCAGCGCGAGTTCCTTCATCCTTGCCTGTGACAAATCCAGTAAGGGAGAAAGGACTTCTACAGCTTCCTTTTCTTCAAAGGCCGTCTGCTTCAGAAGCTCCAGTATGCGTTTCCGCATCTCCGCAGTGGCTTCGTTGGTAAAGGTTATGGCAAGTAGATTCTTGAGACGGCTCCGGGGAATTTTTTCTGAAAGAAGAAACTGTACAAATCGGCAGGCGAGAAGAAAGGTCTTGCCGGAACCGGCAGAGGCCTCTACCCTCAAAGCGTGAGGAAAAGAAAGCTCACTGTCTGAGGGAAGCATATTCATTTAGTGATTTGGTGATTTAGTGATTGAATAACCCTCTGATTATTAGTGTCTGAACGAAAACCCCAAAATATAGTTTTTTAACTGAAAATACCCCATCTGCTACGTTGATTTCGATAGTTCTTTGAGCTTTGAGCTAAACGCTGATGGCTAATGGCTAAAATCCAAATTTCAGCCGACACAGAGGTCATAAACCAACCTGAAAGTCTCCTCCGCCCTGGAAAAGACTGCCTTGACCTCAGCCCTTGATGGAGGGCTATCAGATGACTCCTCAGCTTTCCATAATTCCCAAATTGATCGGGTAATTCGTCTCGCTTCATCCTCCGTATGCGTGAGGTCGGAAATGGCTTTATATAAAGCCTTGCTGTCCATCTCCAGAAAATCCTTTTTTATTCTGGGAAGGGATGCTGCTATGGCCTTGATCAATGCTATTGCCATATCTGAGCAACGGCCGATAACAGCCGTTGGATGATCCTCCAGTAATGCAGCTTCTGCCTCCTGAAGGTGTGTTCTGGCATATTTCAAAAAGGTATGTACACGGATCATAGAAACCACGAATCGAAATCTCTAAAGAAATAGTCGGCATCCTTACATTCACCAGTTTACACTTTGTTCAAAAGAACGTGCATTATCGAATTGAATGCCAATGTCGAAACTGGAAATTAGAAATTTGAAATTAGGTAACGCTCCTACATCTTTGTGTTTTCCCCAATTTCAAATTTCAAATTTCTAATTTCACTGCAAAATTCAGCTCTTACTTCTCTTCACCCAGAAACTTGTACAGGATTTCATTATCCCGGACCCAGCCCAGCTCCCGGCGGACCACGTACTCCTGATATTCGGAATCATCTTTGAGCCTTTTGATCTGCTCCTCAAGGACGGTATTTTTCTTGGTAAGCTCCAGGCTTGACAGATAAATCCGCTTACGTTCCTTCTTCATCCGGTGAAGCTTCCACAACCCAAAAGGCCCTACCACATCCCAGAGAAAAACAAGCCCGAGAATAATACCTACGATCAGCCACAGATGGGACCCGGCAATTCCGCCATTTTTTAGATGAACTGAATTGTTGCGACTATACTTTCGCATACTATTCTCACAAGAAAAAACATAAATCTTTAATGAATTACTAGGATAAACTACTATTGGAGCATTAGTCAAGCAAAGATGTAGCCTCAATGTAGGTCTGATATACTACCTGCATAAACTGGCACACGGCTACAAGGGCTGCGAGACTTGTAGCCCATTTGATTATATGTACACGGGTAGGATTGTATTTGAACATCTTTTTTGTGAGCCCGATGAAGAGATAGACAATGCCGAAACCATAGAGAAAGCTGACAAGCAATTGTTGAAAAATTTCAGCCATTGAGCCTGCTTTCCCTGAAAAAAATAAAGTCAACAGAACCATGGCGATCACATGAAATATATCGTGCTTTGTCCACTGGCTTTTTTGAGTTATGTTTTTTTCAGACATCCTCTGATAATACTCCCCAAACCTTGATTCGGTCTATCTAGACTTCGGTGCAAGACCGTTCATCACGAAACAACTGCTCAGATTTTCGGTGAACCCTAACCTCTGAACCTTTGAACCCGTGAACGCTTATTATTTTAAAACAAAGACCTTCCGGTCATCTCCGCAGGTTGATCAATTCTCAGTATTTTTAGCATGGTAGGGGCGAGATCACAAAGCTTTCCTTCCTTTATAAGCTCAACGTCACCGGCACCGCAGACAATAACAGGGACCGGGTTGGTTGTATGAGCCGTCATTGGAGAACCGTCATCCAACAACATGCATTCACCGTTTCCGTGGTCGGCGGTTATGATAACCGTGCCCCCTTTTGCAAGAACAGAATCAGTGACAGCGCCTACACACTCATCCACAGTCTCCCCTGCCTTGACGACTGCATCAAAAACACCGGTATGGCCCACCATATCGCCATTGGCAAAATTGCAGATAATCACATCATACTTGTCAGCGGCAATAGCCTCCAGGAGCTTATCTCTTACCTCATAAGCACTCATCTCTGGCTGCAGATCGTAGGTTGCTACCTTGGGAGAATGTACCACTATCCTGTCCTCACCTTCAAAGGGGATCTCATTAGAATCGTTAAAAAAGAAGGTCACGTGTGCGTATTTCTCTGTCTCGGCACATCTTAGTTGCTTGAGCCCATGATCGCTGAGGACCTCTCCGAGGATATTCTTATGCCTCACCGGAGAAAATGCTATTTCAAACTCACCATCATCATAGTAATCTGTAAAGCCTACATATTTTATGTCAAGTTTACGTC
>JAYEMY010000037.1:0-5320 GCA_034718455.1 Thermodesulfobacteriota bacterium | reverse complement strand
CAAGGTAGGCTGCACCCCCGACTGCTTCAAGTTTTCCCATGGATTTTAGGGCATTGTGAACAGTCACCAGGTCTTGGGGTTCATTTTTGTTAAAAAGATCAAGTATGGCATCATAGATAATGCCGTGGACCTCCTTGTAGAAGTCCTCCGGATGCAGAAACTCAACAACCTTCAAAAGGGCCTGGTCCTCGATTAGAATTCCTCCGAGGATACACTGCTCTGCTTCTACATTTTGTGGCGGAAGGCGGTACTCAGCGGGTTTAATAACATTCTTAAGAGATACTATAGACATCTTGGCATCCTTCATTCACCAGTTTACACTTTTTTCGAAAAAGCGTGTATTATCAAATTGAATGCCGATGTCGAAACTGGAAATTCGAAATTAGGTAATACATCTACATCTTTGTGTTTTTCCCAATTTCAAATTTCGAGTTTCAAATTTCACTGCCAAAATACAAGGTCAACAAAGTATAAACTAATTTAGACCTGTCGTGAAGGATGCCGACATCTTTGTAGATTACTCAATGTCACAAAGATTCCTGTGGGACCACATTGACTTTGACTACGGACTTGACATCAGGGCTGAGCTTTATTGAGACCTCGAATTCGCCAAGGGCCTTGATGGGCTCGTCCATCCGTATTTTCTTGCGATCGATTGAATACCCTTGTGATTCTATAGCGTTGGCTATGTCCAGATTGGTAACAGAGCCATAAAGCCGATCCATTTCACCTACCCGGACCGGTATGCTGATTTCCAACTCACCAAGCTTGGTGGCAAGGGCATCAAACTCTTCATATTTCTTGGCAGCCTTGGCTAGGATAGAGGCCTGCTGACGCTCAATCTGAGACATATTCTTTTTGTTGGCAAATATGGCCTTGCCTTTAGGCAGCAGGAAATTGCGGCCATAGCCATTTGCGACCCTGACTATGTCTCCGGCCTTTCCGAGAGAAGGGATAGTTTCTTTAAGAATGATTTCCATTTGTCTGAAACCTCGAGGAAATATTTGTTTAAAATAATTTTGGAACGTTGAAATTAGAAATTGGAAATTTGGCCTTCATGCTTTTGTACTGTTTTCTACTTTCCAATTTCAAGTTTCAAGCCGTGAACGGCTTTCTATATCTTAATGTCCGGCTCTCAAGACTCTCTGGCTGATGGTACTCTGGCTCTCAGATTAAACCATACATCAGATACTCCTATAATAACAACAAGTATTAGACCATACCACTGGATGCAAAGCAATATGTATGTGATCCAGCGAATGAATGCAGGGACTTTCAGTCTTTCAAAATAAAAGGCAGCTACCGCCAGTCCCTGCAAGAAATAGATGCTGCTCAATACCAGCAGAGCATTCTCACCGCAGGCTTTAAATATATCTTTCCCCAAAAAGGCCAACCCACCCGCTGTTATTATCACCCAGATAAGTAGTTCAGGCAGCCTCCATTGAGTGAACACCGGCACAAATACCTCGTTTTTGAGACTTTTGTTCAGATATATTTTTGGTACTGATATATTACTCAGGCTTATGAATAGAAAGACAGAACCCAATAGCCCCGGCAAAAATCGTATAATGACTTCTTTAAACTGCCGAAACCAATTCTCTAATTCTACCTGGTATATGCCGGATGATTTCTCTTTATAGAGAGCCAGGCTCTGATCCATATCCTCGGATATTGCCTGAACGACCTTATTATATCCGTCAAGCAGATCAGGACCTGATCCGGCACTGAGTACAACCATGAACGTTACACAAAGATAGGCAAAACCCGCCAGAAGGGTCTTGATCCCGGACCAATCCTGTTTTCTGGCAACCACGAGAACTATGGCAAGCCCTGCAGTCTGGACCAACCAGACCAAGGCCTCCGGACTCCTGGTCAGCCAGCATAGCAAAATCCCTAAAGCAAGGTTGCCAAAAATAATTGAGGTTGCCAGACCAAGACTGACGCCTTCGGTCAATACAACAAGAATTCCTGGTGCTACAAGTTGGAACAGAGGCGCAATCCCCTCAACAATAAGGGGCACTAAAAGGACAACAGAAGCCAGTGTCCACTTGCTTGAGAGGTTTGGAGGATAAGCCAACGGTTATAGATCGTTAATCCTTGAGTATATGACCGGATGTGAATGGCAACAAGGCCATTATTCTGGCCTGTTTAATGGCTGCAGTCAGGCGTCTTTGATGTTTGGCACAGGTCCCGGTAATACGGCGAGGCAGTATCTTTCCCCTCTCTGTGATAAAATGTTTTAAGGTCCTGTGGTCTTTATAGTCTATGGCCAGGGACTTGTCGGCACAAAAACGACAGACCTTCCGGCGGATATATATGCGTCGGCGCCCGCCACGATTATTTCTTGGATTGTGCATTTGTCTCATTTCTCTTCTCTTTTCTCAGTGGACTGAGTGGCATCTAATGCCTCTTCAACAGTTTCAGCTTCAGCAGGCAAAGCAGACTCTTCCCGTGCCTTGGCAAACGCCTCAGCATCAAACTCATTACTTGTCTTTGTGGTAACGAATTTCATCACGCCCTCATCCAACCGCAGCCTGCGAGTGAGTTCCTTAATGGATTCAGCAGATGCACCATACTCCATCAGCACGTAATAGCCTTGGGGCTGTTTTTGCACCCTGTAAGCAAGTTTCTGTAGGGGCCATGGATCAATCTTTACTATTTCGCCATGCCCGCTGATTATGACTTGCTGGAGTTTTTCCGAAATAGCAGAACGTTCTTCGTCACTGAGGTCCGGATGGAGGAGATAAAATGTTTCGTAATGCCGTAATTTCATATGGCCTCCCTATGGGCTATACTATATTATCCGGCCCTGATCCAGGAAGCATATTGAGCAAAACCTATCAGGGCAAGGAGGGATAAAAAAGATCTTTCGAACTCCTTTTATTACATGAGACCAATGCCTGAGTCAAGAGCAAATTTCTTGTTTCATCTTGCTTATCAATTGCATATGACCTATTGTTTAACGATTCATGGTTTAACAAAAATCTGAACCGTTGATTCGTGAGTTTTGAACGGAAAGGGCATGAGAATAGAAAATAATCCTGAACATCTGAACCCTGAACCTGTGAACGGTTACGGAGGGAGCTATGCCGGTCATAAAGATAAAGGTGGAACGTGACTTTGAGCTGCTGCAAGATCGGGTAAAACGCTTGGTAGATGATGTTTTTCAGGTTTCAATGCCTGTTATGCTTTCCAAGGGAGGCTGGGTGCCGACCGTAGATATTTATGAAGGTCCCGATGCTGTTTACGTTGTGGCAGATACCGCAGGCGCAGACAAGGAAAGTCTGAATCTTGTCTTGAAAGGGCAGTTCTTGCATCTGGCCGGCCGGAGACGTCCACCAGTCAGTTTGGGCAAAGGGCGTTTTTATCAGATGGAAATTGAATACGGCCCATTTGAACGTATCATTCGCATTCCCGTGACTGTAGATCCTGAGCAGATGGAAGCATGTTACGAAAACGGATTGCTCGTTATAAGGATGGTTTGCAAAAAAGCGGACGATACGATAAAGATCGATGTATTCTGATTCCAATGTAGTTAGAGTCTGAACGAAAAAACCGTTCAGACACAATTTTGAATTCTAAATTTTGAATGTTGAATTAAGGTAGATGTTTTGTAATTAAGGATGTAATTAAGATTGCTTATGAGTGAAAATACACACATAAAAGAGAATACCAGGCACAGTACAATCCGCGAGCTTCCGGTGTTGCCTGGTAAAGAGCTTGTGCTCTTTCCCCATATGGTTGTTTCTTGGGTGGTGGAACAACCAAATCTCGTAAAGCTGGTTGATGACGCCCTTGCAACAGACAGGACCGTAGCGGTATTGAGCGAAAAAAAAGGAGATGGTAAGTCTCGTGGTTTCCACAATGTAGGTACTGTGGGCCTGATACTCCGGATGGCCAAGAATGAGGAGGGCCATGCAAGGCTGATAGTTCAAGGGGTCACCAGGGTACGGATTCTGGAAATTACAGAAGAGAAACCGTATATAAAGGCAAAGGTAGAGCCGGTACAGCACATAGATAGCCATGATCTTGAGATCCAGGCACTTACGGTAAATGTCAGGCAGATTTTTACCAAAATACTTGATCTGTCTCCCAATCTCCCCAGAGAGCTCGGGGCGATGATAATGGGTGTGGAAGATTCTGGTGCCCTGGCAGACGTAGTGATCAGCCATCTCAATATTTCACCTGATGATAAGCAGACCGTATTGGAAGCCTTGGATGTCAAAAAGCGGCTGCAGGCGGCCCTTCGTATTCTGACCGGTCAGCTTGAAATTCTCGAACTTGGACACAAGATTCAGTCCCAGGTCAAGGGACAGGTGGAGAAGACCCAGAAGGAATTCCTTTTGCGAGAACAGCTTAAGGCCATCAAGAAGGAACTTGGAGAAGGGGAAGAAAAGCCGGATGAAATCGAAGAACTGAGGGAAAAGCTGAAGGCCAAGGGTCTGCCGGAAGACGCCATGAAAGAGGCTACCCGTGAGCTTGACCGCCTTTCCAAGATGCATCCCTTTGCCCCTGAGTATACGGTAGCCCGGACCTATATTGACTGGCTGATTGAGCTTCCCTGGAATGAGTTTACAGAGGATCATCTGGATCTGGATCAGGCGGAACGTATCCTTAATGAAGATCACTATGACCTGGAAAAGGTAAAGAATCGGATCATAGAGTACCTGGCAGTACGAAAGCTCAAGCCCGACGCCAAGGGAACCATTCTGTGCTTTTATGGTCCTCCCGGCACCGGCAAGACCTCTCTTGGGAAATCAATAGCCCGTTCCATGGGACGCAAGTTTTTAAGGATAGCCCTGGGAGGTATGAGGGACGAAGCGGAAGTTCGCGGACATCGTCGCACATATGTAGGGGCCATGCCGGGGCGTGTTGTCCAGGGCATCAAAAAGGCGGGGGTCAAAAACCCCGTACTGATGCTGGATGAAATTGACAAAATAGGGATGGACTTCAGGGGGGATCCGGCTTCGGCCCTTTTGGAGGTATTGGACCCGGAACAGAATATTACGTTTACCGACCACTATCTGGGAGTAGAGTTTGACCTCTCAAAGGTGATCTTTATTGCTACTGCCAATGTCTTGGATACTATACCAAGTCCACTGCTGGACAGGTTGGAGGTATTGGAACTCTCAGGCTACACTCTTGAGGAAAAGCTTGAGATCGCCCGGAAGTACCTGATCCCGAGACAGATTGAGGCCCATGGTCTGACCAGGCGTAATCTCAGCTTTAATAAGACGGCCTTGTCCAGGATCATCAGCGCCTACACACGGGAGGCAGGGGTCCGAAATCTTGAAAGGAAGATAGCCGCTGTATGCCGGGG
>JAYEMY010000036.1:0-5321 GCA_034718455.1 Thermodesulfobacteriota bacterium | reverse complement strand
TATCAAAGTGCTTGGAGGGCCTTGAAAAGGAGCTGATGCGTACTTTGATTACAAAAGAAAAGCGCCGGATCGACGGCAGGACTTTTGATGAAGTCAGGCCGATTTCCTGCTCTGTGGGAGAACTCCCACGCACTCACGGCTCAGCAGTCTTCACCCGCGGAGAAACCCAGGTGCTGGCTGTGGCAACCCTTGGCAGCTCTGATGACGAACAGAGGATCGAGTCCCCAGTGGGACAACATTATAAGCACTTCATGCTGCACTATAATTTTACCCCTTTTAGCGTAGGCGAAGTTAGGCCGATGAGGGGTCCGGCACGAAGAGATATCGGCCATGGTGTATTGGCAGAACGGGCACTGGCCGGAGTAGTACCTCCTGCGGACGATTTTCCATACACCATTCGCATTGTTTCAGATGTTTTGGAATCAAACGGCTCATCCTCCATGGCTACTGTCTGTGGAGGGGCTCTTGCTATGATGGATGCAGGCATCCCCGTTCGAGATATGGTGGCAGGGGTTGCAATGGGTCTTATAAAGGAGAATGACGAGGTCATCATACTCTCTGATATCCTGGGAGATGAAGACCATATGGGCGATATGGACTTCAAGGTAGCAGGCACAGAGGAAGGGATTGCCGCGCTCCAGATGGACATCAAGATTTCAGGGGTTAGCCGGGATATCTTAAGCAAAGCGCTTATGCAGGCAAGAGATGCGAGGCTCTTTATCCTCGGCAAGATGAAAGAGGTGATAGATCATCCCAGAGAAGACCTTTCCATGTATGCACCTAGAATCATTACCCTCAATATCAACCCGGATAAGATCAGAGATCTTATCGGCCCGGGCGGGAAGCATATACGTGGCATAATAGCGGAAACCGGCGTAAAGATAGACGTCGATGATTCAGGTGAGGTGAACATCTTTTCCTCTTCAGGAGAAGCGGCAGACGATGCCATCAAAAGGATCAAGGATCTCACAAAAGAGGCTGAGGTTGGAGAAATCTACCTTGGGACCGTGAAAAAGATTATGGATTTCGGGGCGTTTGTTGAGATATTACCCGGCACCGACGGCTTGGTGCATATTTCCCAACTGGAGAACAGGCATGTAAAAAATGTAAAGGATATACTTGCCGAAGGTGAAGAAGTCCGTGTAAAAGTCATAGGGATAGATCAACAGGGCAGGATCAAGCTCAGCCGCAAGGCTGTCCTGGATGAGCAGGGAGCTGCTGTTTAAAAGTGAACCAGCAATACAATAAATCCGTCCTTCCAAACGGCATTCGCGTGCTTACTGAGCGCATGCCCAATGTCCGCTCGGTATCAGTCGGTGTGTGGGTTACTATAGGCGCCAGGGACGAAGATGCCGGCAACTCCGGCATTTCCCATTTTATCGAGCATATGATTTTTAAGGGGACTGAACGGCGTACCGCCCTGGACATTGCCAAGGCCTTTGACCAAATGGGTGGTTTTTCCAATGCTTTTACCTCCAAAGAGATCACATGTTTCCACGCAAAGGTGCTGGATATCCATCTAGACAGGGTCCTGGATTTATTCTCTGATATTTTGCTCCATTCCAGATTTGACGACAAGGAAGTAGAAAGAGAACGTCGGGTCATAATGCAAGAGATCAGTATGCTTGAGGATTCCCCAGATGAGTTGATACATGAGCTTTTTAACAAATTTTACTGGCCGGAAAGCAACCTGGGACAATCCATTCTTGGCACTGTTGACAACGTCAGCGCAATAAATTCACAGACCTTGAAAGAATTTGTAGGTAAGGCCTATGTAGGTCCAAAAATCCTGATCGCTGCGGCGGGTAACCTGGAACATGAGTCTTTTGTTGCCAAGATAAACAGATTTTTCGGAGACTTGGCGTCTGTCAACGGCCCTTCATCTTATTCCAGACCAGTACCCCACCTTGGGATCAAATTTATCGAAAAAGATCTGGAACAACTTCACGTACTGATGGGCTATGAAGGACCATGCACCTCAGACCCTCAACGCTATCCGGCCCTGTTGCTTAACGTCATTCTGGGCGGGTCCATGAGTTCCCGACTGTTTCAGGAGATAAGGGAAAAATGGGGTCTTGCCTATTCAGTCTATTCCTTTTCCTCCTCGTTCCAGGATACCGGGATGCTGGGAATTTATGCAGGCATTTCTGAAAAACAGTTCTCGAAAACAGTGGAACTAATGAACGGGGAGTTAAAAAAACTCGCAGATCAATCTATTGAATATGATGAACTGGAGGCTGCCAGGGATCACATCAAGGGTGGATTATTGCTTTCTGCTGAAAGCGCAGACAGCCGCATGACGCGTTTGGCAAAAAATGAAATAAATTTGGGCAAATTTATCTCTTATGATGAGGTAATCAGCAAAATTGATGCAGTTACCCCTGAGGATATAAAGCAGATGGCAACACAGTGTTTAAAGGGAGGTTCTGCCTTGGTCTGTCTGGGGCCGTCCCCGGAGGGAGATGGATGAGCCGGCAAATTCTTTGCAGGCAGTTCGTGAGTAGTATGTGATAGAATCCCTATCCATTAGATCACCAGAAGGACTATCTGTAGTTATACAGATAAAACACCTGCCCCATGCAGTTGGCCTTCCTCTTCCTCATTACATAACCAAGCAATCAGCAGGCATGGATTTAGCCGCAGCGATCCAGCATGACATCTTACTGCATCCGGGGGAAATAAGTCTTGTTCCTACAGGTCTTGCAGTAGCTCTACCACACGGTTATGAATTCCAGGTCCGGCCCAGGAGTGGACTTGCCATCAAACATGGTCTGACAGTAGTTAACTCACCCGGCACTATTGACGCCGACTACCGTGGTGAGATAAAAGTCGGGCTTATTAATCTCGGACCGGAGACTGTCACCATCAAGAGAGAACAAAGGATAGCCCAGATGATCCTTGCCAGGGTCTGGCAGGCAAGCTGGCAAGAAGTGGATTCGCTGCCCACAACAGCAAGGGGCGATGGCGGCTTTGGTCATAGCGGGGTTTAGCTGATACCTGTGCGGTAGAGCTGAATTGATCGCAGGAACACGAGAGAAACCATGAAAACCCGGTTATTTTACTAATACCGCCCGTTCAATCATTACTGAAGAGATCGGCACGTCGCGGTGCCCGGCCTTGACGGTGGTTGGCAGTCTCTCAATAGAGTCCATTACTTTCATACCTTCCACTACCTTGCCAAATACACAATAGCCCCAATCCTTTGAGGTTTTTCCTTTATGATCAAGGAAGGAGTTGTCTGCTGAATTGATGAAGAATTGAGCTGTGGCTGAGTGGGGATTTGCTGTACGCGCCATGGCCACTGTGCCTCTTCGGTTTTTGAGTCCGTTGTCAGCCTCGTTGACAATCGAATCCCGAGTAGGTTTTTTTTGCATGTCGGTAGTTAAACCTCCTCCTTGAATCATGAATTTTTTGATTACCCGGTGAAAAATGGTTCCATCGTAAAATCCGTCGCTGACATAATGGAGGAAATTCTTAACCGTTTCCGGAGCTGCCTGCGGATCAAGTTCCAGCATGATGACGCCCTGATTAGTTTCAATGCGTACGCGCGGGTTTGACGAGTCTGCCCGGACGCATGGGATAGCCAAGAGCAGAGCAATGATAAGGATGCTTGTAATCTTTTCCAATTTGGTTCTCCTTAATGTCAATATTGTCTACTTTTAATAAATCTCAATTAATATTAGTGGGTTACGCTTTATATCAAACTGAACCAGTGTCCCTAAATGCTTTTTATGTTAAGACCGATATAGGCCATAACCCAAAACCCTTATGTTTAATGGTGCCCCCGGCATGATTCGAACATGCGACACCAGGATTAGGAATCCTGTGCTCTATCCCCTGAGCTACGGGGGCCACAAACGGAAGAGCGATACCACAGTGGTTATGTTACTGTCAAGTTCAATTGAGCCATTTAGGAACGGGAGATAAATAAACGGAAACCCACTCGAATGATTCGTTGGATTTCGCCTGTTGAAATTATATTTTTGTAAGTGCCTGATTTTAGCAACCTCAACTTAACCTACAAGAAGACGGACTGATGACTATAGACAAATCCAATCCCAGAAATCTCCTTGCCATAGAGACGTCCTGTGACGAAACTGCAGCCGCGGTCCTAAGGGATGGCAAACAGTTGATGAGCAATGTGGTGGCCTCTCAGGTTTACATTCACAAGGAATATGGGGGAATCGTTCCTGAATTGGCATCAAGACACCACCTTGAAGATATAGCCCGGGTTGTGGAAAAGGCACTCCTGGATGCAAACACAGACAGGTTCGCACTAGATGCCATAGCAGTTACTCAGGGTCCGGGATTGGTGGGTTCGCTGGTTGTGGGACTGTCCTTTGCTAAGGCCCTGGCAATGGCCAGAGGTATTCCACTGACAGGCGTAAATCATCTTCATGCGCATCTCTCTTCTGTGTTCCTGTGCGAACATCCTCCATCATTTCCCTTTGTGGGCCTTGTGGTGTCAGGTGGTCACACAAACCTATATGTGGTTAATGATTTCCTTTCAGCAGCACTTCTGGGGCAGACCAGGGATGATGCTGCAGGAGAGGCCTTTGATAAAGTGGCAAAAATGCTTGGGCTTGAATATCCTGGAGGCCCTATAATCAGCCAACTTGCAGAAAAAGGAGATCCCTGCGCCATTTCTTATCCAAGGGCAAAACTCCCAAAAACACCTTTTGACTTCAGCTTCAGTGGTCTTAAGACCTCTGTTTTAACCTCGGTCAAGAAATTGTCCGGTCATGGCCCATTACCTGTTCAGGATATCTGTGCCTCGTTTCAAGAGGCGGTTGTTGACGTGCTTGTGGAAAAAACTATATTTGCTGCAAAAAAACATGATATAAACAGGATAGCAGTGACTGGAGGGGTTGCAACCAACTCCAGGCTTAGAGCCGGAATGGCCGAGGCAACACAAAAGCTTGGCTACAAGGCATATTTCCCTTACCCTGAACTGTGTACTGACAACGCAGCAATGGTTGCACTGGCAGGTTATCACCAGATAAAGGCCGGAATCCTGGCAAAGGAAGATGCAGATGTCTACTCAAGGCTTCCGATGAGTTGTTCCGGCACTGGTTCTTAGTATTTGAGCAGGATATATTGGTCAGGGTAAATACATATGAGGGAGCTTGTTCCTGTTAGCAAAGTAAAAAATATTCTCCGTTTTGGGAAAAGAGACCAGGGGATCAGCCCAGGGAGAACAGTAAGATATCAGTGGCTTCGTTTAGTGAGGCTTAGAGGAGATCCATTCGTTCTCGCGCGAGGTATCGCCATAGGGACTTTTATTGGACTCACGCCCACAATTCCATTCCACACCATCCTCA
>JAYEMY010000035.1:0-5323 GCA_034718455.1 Thermodesulfobacteriota bacterium | reverse complement strand
TTACATGCTCGACGTCAGCGGCCACGGAGTCCCCTCGGCCATGGTATCGGTCTCTGTCTCCCAGATGCTGAGGCCGCAAACCGGCTACGTAGTAAAAAAGTCTATAGTACCTCCACCTTACTATACTGTCGTATCTCCCTCTGAAGTTCTTGACGAACTGGATAGAGAGTATCCCATAGATCGATTCGAGAAATTTTTTACCATCAGCTATCATGTGCTCAATATAAAAAATGGGCTGCTTAAATACAGCAATGCCGCTCATCCTCCTCCCGTGCTCTTACATCCGGATGGCACGATGGAGTTATTGGATAAAGGCGGGACGATTATCGGGATGGGTGGCATCATTCCCTTTGAAGAGGGGGAGATACAAATGTGTTTCAAGGACAAGTTGATCATCTATACGGATGGAATAGTGGAATATCAAAACAAAAAGGGATCATTTTATGGTGAGGATCGTTTTTATGTGGAATTGCAAAAATTAAAAGATGAACCCGTTTCCGTAATAATGGACGGCATCATAGAGTCTGTAATGAATTTTGGAGAACATAATGAACCACAAGATGATATAACCCTGCTGGGGTTGGAGTTTAATGGAAACGAAAAAAATGGTGCATCATAAGGAAAGAAAAAAGAGAAGGGAGGGGGGATTCATGAAAAATAAGTTTTTTCTTAATGGTCTATTTGTTATTTTTGCTCTTTTGTTTTGTAATGCCGCTTTTGGGGATACCTCTAAAACAGTTCTCATTATCCAAAGCTATGAAAAAGGGCACATATGCGGTCAGCCTCAGGAGGATGGCATAATCAAGGCCTTTCAAGAATCTGACCTGAAATCAGGCAAAGATATTGAATTTTACTATTTCTACATGGATACCAAAAAGACCTATACTACCCCTGCTGGAATTGAACAAAGGGGTAAATTAGCTCTTGAAAAAGTCAAAAAGATTCAGCCCGATATAGTCCTCGTCATTGATGATAATGCCATCAAAACAGTTATGATGCCCTTAATAGGCAGCGATATCCAGGTGGTTTTCTGCGGCATGAACGGTCAGCCCGAAGACTACAACATGAAGAAACATTTCATGGACAGCCGTTGTAAACCGGGAGCCAATGTCACCGGTGTATATGAAAAACTGTACCTGGTCAAGTCCCTGGGTGTAATGAAGGCTGTTCTCCCCGGGCTCAAGAAAGTTTTGGGCATCACTGATTATTCACCGACTGGTAATGCAATAACAAACCAGTTTAAAAAGGAGATTAAGGAGGAAACTCCTTCCGTGGCCTTTGAACTCGTGAGGGTAAAAGATTTTACAGAGTACAAAAAGGTAATCTCCCGGGTAAATGAGGACCATGAGATCGGCGCTATCTATCCCGCAGCTTTGTCGCTCATGACGCCTGAAGGCACAACATATACGGCTCCTGATATTTTCAGATGGACCATTAAAAACTGCGACAAACCGGGCATGGCGTTAAATTATTTTTTCTCCAAACTCGGGATCTTAGGAGGGGCGGCTGTGGATTTCAAGGCCATGGGACATCAGGCAGGCGCTAAGGCGGTTAAGATTATAAAAGGATCCAGGGCCGGAGATCTCCCCATAGAAGATGCCGAAAAATACGCTATTGTCTTTAATCTGGCCAGAGCAAAAGAGCTTGGTATCAATATCCCATTTGAAATTCTTGGAGCTGCTGATTTTGTTTATGAAAAAATCATTTTAAAGTAAATAAGCGTTTAGCTGTTAGCCATTAGCCATAAGCGTTTAGCTTTGAAAAATGGTTCCTAACTTTGTAATAGTAAAATATCCTGTAATCATTAAACTAATAACTAACAGCTAAAGTCTAATCGCTCAATTTAGGACATAGCCGGTCATTAATATGAAGAGACCTCTTCTATACAGCTTAAGAGCAAGGCTTATTTTTGCAGCTTTGATCATACTTGTCGTTCCTATGTCCATTGCGACTTTCTATGCCATTGGATCCTTTGATAAGTATATAAAACAGGAGGTAAAAAACGAACTTCAATCTAATCTTACAATTGCTTCGCTTATATACGATAATCACAAACAAAGATTAACAGCTATTGCCAGGGCCGTTTCTCTTGATAATACCTGCAAAATCGCACTAAACCTGGGCATGAAGTCCCAGCTCGCTATGTATATATCAGGTCTATTTAATGAACATGATATCACCATGTTAATTATCACTGACAAAAATGGGCAGATTGTATGCAGGGGAAACGAAGCGGGTTTTTCTGTATCCGACCTCTCCGGGCATGATCTTATTAAAAGAGCAATAAATGGGGAATCAGTAATATCTACAGAGATAGAGTCTGATCCCGCGCTACTTAAAAAGACTTTTCATGATGAATCTCTGCATGGATCCGGCAACTCTGCACTCATAACTGAGGCAGCAATGCCTATTTATCTCAGAAATGAACTTGTCGGCACTGTATTGGTTGGAGATTTACTGAATAATAATATGAAGCTTGTTGGGAATATTAAGGAGACGAGCGGTGAAACAGAATGCTTTATCCTGATGGGAGACAGGATTATATCGTCCACGTTTTTAGACAGGAACGGGGTTCCCTTATCAGGGAAATATCTTCATTTAAGTAAGGATACAGGAGATACATCTGAAATAAAAGATGTGGAGATACTGGGCAATAGGTACATTTTAGATTTTCAAACAATAAAGGATATCAACAACCAGGATGTCGGGTTGTTGGCGGTTGCCTCTAATTTAAAGAGGATGGAGGTTATGAAAAAAGCAACCAGAAACAGGATGCTTTTGATATCTGACGGCGGTATTCTGCTTGCCATATTTCTAATTATCCTTATATCGAAAAAAATAACCAATCCAATTAAGGCAGTAGTCCACGGCATGGCTGCAATAGGTGAAGGGAAGCTGGACCATCGCGTAGAAATCGTTCAAAAAGACGAAGTTGGTAAGTTGATCCATGGCTTTAATAGGATGGCTGATAGCCTGGTTGAGAGACAACGAGAGCTTGAAAATGAGAGAGAAGTTGCTCTGGAGGCAAGCAGATTAAAGAGTGAATTTCTTGCTAATATGAGTCACGAGATCCGGACCCCCATGAACGGGATCATGGGGATGACCGATCTGGCCCTTGGCACAGATCTTAGCAAAGAGCAGCGGGAATATCTGGAGATGGTGAAGATGTCCGCAGATTCCCTTCTGGATCTATTGAACAGTATCCTGGATCTTTCTAAAATCGAGGCCGGGCGTCTCGAGTTGGAGGAGATCCAATTTGGTCTGCGCACTACAATGGAGACTGCTACTGAAATACTGGCGGTAAAGGCATACGAAAAGGGACTGGAGCTGGCCTGTCACGTCAAGCAGGACGTTGCTGCGGATCTGGTGGGGGACCCTGTTCGATTGCGGCAGATCATCATCAACTTGGGTAGCAATGCAATCAAATTTACAGACAAGGGAGAGGTTGTCATCCGGGTGGAGACGGAGACGGAGACGGAGACGGAGAAGGAGGAGAACTCTTCCGTTCTGTTGCATTTCACAGTATCAGACACGGGCATTGGGATTCTTCCTGAAAAGACGGATGCGATATTTGAAAGTTTTACCCAGGCGGATGGTTCAACCACCAGGCAGTACGGAGGCACCGGTTTGGGCTTGGCTATATCCAGACAATTCACAGAGATGATGGGCGGGCGTATGTGGGTGGAGAGCGAGCCGGGCAAGGGAAGCACCTTTCATTTTACTGCCCGTTTCGGGTTGGGCCACCCGGAAACAGGAAAAATAGCGCATATTAAGGAATTGGACCTTTCCGGGATACGAGTTCTTATTGTGGATGACAATGCCACCAACCGCTTAGTGATTAGGGAGATGGCATCATCCTTCGGTCTTGTGCCTGTTGAGGCTGTGGATGGTGAGGATGGCCTTGCCGAGATGGAAAAGGCGTTTGAGACCCACGACCCTTACAAGCTCCTTCTGTTGGATTTTCAGCTTCCAGGTATGGATGGGTTTAATATGGCAGAGAGGATCAAGGAGATGCCTTTTGGCGCAGATGTGAAAATCATCATGCTTACATCTGCAGGTCAAAGAGGAGACGCAAAGCGTTGTAAGGAATCAGGGATATCGGGCTATCTGCACAAGCCGGTAAGGCAGTCGGAGCTTCTGGATACCATTAAGATGGCCTTGGGGGGTCCCTCTGGTGAAAGAGTTCCGGTGATTACCCGCCACCTTATCCGGGAAGCCCGCAAGAAACTACACATACTCCTGGCTGAGGACAATATCGTGAATCAGAAGCTGGCTGCGAGGATATTAGAGAAGCGGGGTTATCAGGTTGTTGTGACGCCTGATGGCAAAAAGGCAGTGGATGCCTTTGAGAAAGAGCATTTTGACCTCATCTTGATGGATATCCAGATGCCTGAGATGGACGGGGTTGAGGCAACTGCAGAAATTCGGAAAAGAGAAGAACAGCTCGCAGCACGTAACTCGCAACCCATAACCCGAATCCCTATTGTGGCCATGACGGCGCACGCCATGAAGGGTGACCGTGAAAAATTTCTTGAAGCTGGAATGGATGACTATGTACCCAAGCCGGTCAAGCCTGAGAACCTGTTTGAGGTGATTAAAAAGGTAACCTCTCGTCCTTACGATCTTTAATCAACATTACAAGATATATGAGGCCAAACGTAATCAAAATCGTTATTGACAGCAAGCTGGAAGAAGTGCCATCTGTTGGTAAGAAAGTACGCGAGGTTTGTTTATCTATGCGAATTCCTTCCTGTGAGGCTTTTCTGATTGAGCTTTGTGTTGTTGAGGCCGTGACCAATAGCATCAAACATGCCTATAGACTTGAAGCGGGTCATCAGGTGGAAATAACGTTAAAGATTGTTTCAGATGAGTTTATTTTTGATATTTGCGATATCGGAATTTCAATGGACTCAAAATTGCTGGAAGAAAAGGGTTTTCCTTTGTCAGTTGATGCTGACAATCTTGAGAATATTTCAGAAAAAGGAAGGGGACTTGCTATTATTAAGGAAATTATGGACAATGTGACCTATACGTCAAAGCAAGGAAAGAATTGCCTCTCAATGAGAAAAAAAATGGGTAAGCATTCACATGGCACTGCATCTGCTTTGTTGTCGGGCACTTGAAGTACAGGGAGTACGTCTGCGTACCCGTACGCCTCGCATCTACAGCACCCTGTAAACACTTACGACATTGTAAATCAGTTGTTAAAAAATGAAGCTATTATGAAAGACCACGCTCAATCTCATCGTTCATTTAAAGCTTACCTTGGCTTAGCGCTAAAAGGCTTTTGCATGGGCGCTTCAGATGTGGTTCCGGGGGTTTC
>JAYEMY010000034.1:0-5330 GCA_034718455.1 Thermodesulfobacteriota bacterium | reverse complement strand
GGCCGCAGGGGTATTACTACCGGAAAATCCCGCTCCAGAGGCAGTCGCCTTTTCTGGCAGGTCACCTTTCCTGATGGCTCGCAATACATTTCTGAAAAGCAACTTGAAACAATCCACTCAGAGGTAGAGGACGCCCTGGATCTTTTCAGACAGGGTAAATTCGGCAGGGCTCGGGATTTGCGGGGAGCGATTACCCATATCCGTCTCAGCGGCCGTCTCGCTGACCTCATTTACAGTATGGAGACAACCAATACTGACTTTTACCCTTACCAGTTCAAGCCGGTGCTCAAATTTTTGGATTCGCCTAATGGTGGGATACTTATAGCGGATGAAGTCGGTATGGGAAAGACCATTGAGGCGGGCCTAATTTGGACTGAATTACGGAGCAGATACGACACTAGGCGCTTAATGGTACTGTGCCCGGCCATGCTTCGGGAAAAATGGAAGATGGAGCTACAGCAACGATTCGGTATCAATGCCAGCGTCGTGGATACCGGCGAGGCGTTGCAGACCCTCAAGGAGCATAGGGCAGGGAACCTGAACGAGTTTGCCATTATTGTCAGCATGCAGGGTTTGCGGCCCAACCGGGGATGGGAAGACGATGAGAGCGTTGCCCATAGGACCTCTGTCAAGCTTGCCCGTTTTCTCAATGAAAACGCCCATGACGAGCCGCTGCTGGACCTGTTGATTGTTGACGAAGCCCATTATCTCCGTAATCCACAGAGTATGACATCAAGGCTCGGGCGACTTCTACGGAATGTAGCTGACCATGTTGTTCTATTATCGGCAACCCCCATCCATCTGAAGAATGAGGATCTGTATCACCAGCTTAACCTTGTTGACGAGGATTCCTTTAACCAGATCCACGTTTTCGACGATATCCTTCAGGCAAACGCCCCGTTGATCCAGGCGCGGGATATGATTCTGCAAGGTAATGTTGATGTTGATGATTTTCTTGAACATCTAGGAGAAGCCAAAACCCATATACTACTCAGTAACAATCGGCAGCTGCAAGCCATCCTGGACAATCCACCCGATGCTGAGAACCTGGAAAGCAATGCGTACAGAAGTGAGTTGGCTCACCGCCTTGAGGGTATAAATCTTCTGGGTCATGCCGTCACCCGAACACGTAAACGTGAGGTGACTGAGTGGCGGGTAACACGAGAAGCGGTGCCAGAAGTTGTCGAGCTAACTCCGGTGGAAGCAGAGTTTTATACACAGGTGACAAACCTTGTCCGGCAGTATTGCCTTGAGCATGACGCACATGAAGGGTTCCTGCTGGTGACCCCGCAGAGGCAAATATCGAGTTCCATGCCAGCGGCACTTCGTGAATGGCAGCGGCGGAAATTCGAACTTGAGCAGGTGTATGAGGATTTTGGAGAAGACTCGGATAACGGCGAAGAGATCGGTCCCTTGGTCCAGACGATCCTTGAAAGTGCCGAAGATCTTGGCAATCTACAAGAACTCTGGGAAAACGATTCAAAATACAGAAGGCTGAGCACGGAGCTGAAACAGTACCTGAAAAAACACCCGAAAGAAAAAGTAGTTGTTTTTGCCTATTTCCGGCCAACTATCTATTACCTTCACGAGCGACTGACTTCTGAGGGAATTGACAGCCTGGTGCTTGTTGGCGGTGGAACGGTGGATAAGTATGAAGTTATGGAGCATTTCAAGAGTCCGAAAGGTCCCAGTGTGCTTTTAGCTTCGGAAGTGGCGAGCGAGGGTATTGATCTTCAGTTCTCGCGGGTGGTAGTGAACTATGACCTGCCCTGGAATCCTATGAAGGTGGAACAGCGCATCGGACGTATTGACCGGCTCGGGCAACCTTCCCATAAAATTACTATCTGGAATCTATTCTACGCTGATACTATCGACGCCCGTATTTATGATCGGCTATATCTACGTCTTGGTATTTTTGAATATGCACTTGGAGGTCTTGAGGCAGTCCTTGGTGAAGAGATAAAAAAATTAACCAACGCTCTGCTAAGGGGAACTCTTTCGAAAGAGCAGGAGGCAGTGCGAATTTCACAAACTGAACAAGCGGTCTCCAACCTGCGAGACGAAGAGGAACGGCTTGAACAGAGCGCCAACAACCTCATTGCCCATGGAGACTATATACTGCATCAGGTACAAGCGGCCATGGAACTTGGCAGGTGGATTACCGGCGAGGATATCTGGATTTATATGCGGGATTTTTTCAACACAAATTATCCCGGATGTGAATTTCGGCAACTGCAACCTGATATCCTGATTTTTGAAATCAAATTATCGGAAGATGCCAGTTTCGATCTTGAGCGTTTTATACAGGCTCAACGTCTCACCGGCCAGACCAGAATAACACAGTCTGCCTATAGGCCTGTGCGCTGCCAGTTCAAGAACCAAGTGCCGCAATCGAGGCAGACTAAATATGAGCAGATCAATCAATTTCATCCTCTGACCCGTTTTGTCAGTGAAAGTATCCAGGAGAGCATCAGCCAGTCAGAGATCGTGCATTTTCCTGCGGTGAGTCTGAGCCTAAATCATAAGGAGGTACCCACGCTTTTGCCACAGGATTATCTCTTCTATGTTGAACGTTGGACCGTGCAAGGAGTGAAGGATATCGAAAGGATGGTCTATTACGCCAGACCTTCGGTTGTGAACTCAGAGTTTCTCAGTGAGGAAGATGCCGAACAACTAGTGACCGGCGCGGCCAAGGTTGGGGTCGACTGGCTTTCTGCGGAAAACGAAGTGGATGCTTCACAGCTTTCGCCACTAGTTGAAGAGTGTATGGATGTCGCAGAACAGCGGTATTCAGAATATATTTCCTTCCTTGAGAATGAAAATAATGACCGGGCTGATCTACAGGAAAAGACCCTAAAGCTTCATCTGGAGCGCCAGCGAGAGAAACTGCATGAAGTTCTCCGAAAGCATGAGGAGAAAGGCAATATCAAAATGCTTTCGCCCACCCGAGGTCTGATCGAAAAAATGGAAACCAAAGTCAGGGACAAGATGCGGTCAATTGAGGAGAGACGAAAGTTGCAGCACCATAACAAAGATGTATGCCTTGGGATAATTCGTGTGGTGTAAAATTGGATTGAGGTTGTCATGGGGGAGAAAAAGAGAAAGAAACATTCTGCACAAACAGCTCATCCTGCTATCAGAAAGCACAATGAGCCGACCGCTTTCGAGCTGGCTTTTCGTGAGGCGGAAGGCCAAAAGGACAAAAATGCGGTTACAAAGAAAGCGATGTCGGCACCAACCCCGGCTGCGAAGGTGGCTAAGCAAACGCAACAATTTGCCATGGGTACTTCACCCATAATCAATCCTCCCCCTTCAACTACAGCACCTCCAAAAGAAAAACGTGTTTATATTCCGTCACCAACTGTGGCACCAAAAATGAAAAAAATCGTTGAGCGACCACAGCCATCAAAGAAAAGGCATAATTTGACCAAGCCTGCGCCTCCGGTCGCAAGGGGAAAACCGTCTGTTAATATGGGACTGAAACCTGTGCTGAGGGAAATGCTAGTTCTGGATACCAGCGTTTCCCAGGGTGAGAATCAAAAACATCTTCCTATTAAAAATCAAAAGATAGAAGGAACGGTCGGAAGATCGCAAGTGCATAACGGCGACCTCAATCCTAAAAGAGATCCAGAGAGTGATATTGTTATCGGTTTTGATTTTGGCACATCTTCGTCAAAAATAGTAATACGCGATTCCGGACGGCAGACAGCTTATGCCGTTCCTTTCGGCTCGCTTGCCTGTACAGGCAATAGTTACCTTATTCCTACCACTATTTTTATCAGCGATGACGGCATGTTCAGCCTCTCGGCAGGTAAGCATTCATACAGCAGCCTGAAAACCCACATCATGGATAACCCTGGACAGACTGTTTTTACAGCAACTAAAACATCTCAGAGTATCACCGCATCTGAGCTTGCCGCAGCATATATGGCCTTGGTGATCCGTTTTGCACGCGCCTGGTTTTTAAAACACACTGAATCCATTTACAAGAAAACGTATATCCATTGGCACATCAATTTGGGGATTCCATCAAAAAACTATGATGATCAGAGAAAAAGAAATACTTTTCAAACTATTGCCATGGCCGCCTGGCGAATTTCCAGACTGGATTTTGCAATTACCATAGCTGGGGTAAAAAAACACCTCGAAAAGGCAGGTAACCACATTGCGGCAGAAAGTAAGGACATAAAGCCAGACGATTATGAATCCCGGTGGCTACATCATGATTTTGTCAACACGCATCCGGAAGTCATTATGGAGATTGTAGGGTATGCCCGCTCACCGTTGCGTATAAGCGGCCTGCATCTGCTCGTTGATGTGGGAGCCACCACGTTGGATTCGGCTACCTTCTTTATTCACAACCAAGATGGTGAAGATGTTTTTCTGCTTCTTGAAACAACCGTCGAACGACATGGCACGATGGTGCTACATAACCGCAGGATACAGGCATTAAAAAGCAGTCTACAGAAGACCTTACAACAAAAAAAAACAATTGACCCAACAGCCCCTTTGCCGGACTCCGCTTATTATAAAATCAAGGCGGGAAATAAAGACATTGCCGACAATGATGCCAGCTTCTTTCAACAGTGCTCTGCAAAAATAGGCCAGGTAATCCGTGACACCCAAAAACGCCGTGATCCTTATTCGGGCGCATGGAAAAGAGGGCTTCCTGTTTTCATCTGTGGAGGTGGCGGAAGGCTTTATTTGTACCGGGAAATGATCGAAAAGCTCGGATCAAGGATCGCCAGTACAGACTTCAAGGGCTTTACCATAAAGGAGATTCCCAAACCTGATCAGCTTGACGCTCCAGATCTTCCCCCCCAGGAATACGACCGACTTGCCATCGCCTATGGCCTCAGTTTTACTTCGTTTGAAATCGGCACGGTCATTCCAGAAAGTAAAGTCAGCGATATCCATAAAGAGGATAAAATTCTCAACATTGAAGATAGGTTTGTGAGCAAGGATATGTGTTGAGAGATTATCCGTAAAGAGAGGGGCATAATAGGGATAGATTTATTTGATTATTCGCCATCAATGAATCAAACGGCAAAAATCGCCGATCGGGATAGGGACGGCCATCGCTGACCGCCCCTCCCACACCACCAAGCATACGGATCACGTACTAAGGCGGTTCGGCTGATCAGGCAGGAGATGAAGTCCGGGGAGAAAAAGTCCGAGGTTAGGCCCGGCGGATATTCTCCCACTCACAGATAATTTCCATGAGTCGGTTTCCTCCTGTCGAGGGGTCGGTAAGATATGACGCTATGGTCATTTCAGACGACTGCTGCGTTATGATCATAAGTACATACCTCCTACTACCTCTCTCATTT
>JAYEMY010000033.1:0-5347 GCA_034718455.1 Thermodesulfobacteriota bacterium | reverse complement strand
GCGCAAGATGAGATTCCAGTAAGTATGCCATGCATGAAGCACCCTGGGGGTCTTGAAAAGATAGGATATGGACTTCAAGTTACCAGAGCTTCGGTATGCCTTCAGGAAATATTTTGTTGATTCTGTGCTGACCTTGAGACAGAGCGTGTGCCTGGAATTTTTCAGGATGTTTTCCGGGCTCTGGAATTTTTCAGGATGTTTAATAAAGGCGATCAACAGGTCTGATAGGTGTTCATGGCACTGTTCAGTCCTTAACATGACAGTTTTACCCTGCCTGGTCTTAACGGTTTTCTTGAGTATTTTTCTTGTTCCCCTCTTGTCCCAATGGCAACGCATTCGCTTAAGTGCCCTCTCTTGAATCCCATAGCGCTGCTTTCTGCTTTTTAGTTCAGGCCACTTATGGGATAAAAAGCTTGTGAACTCCAGAAGTTCCCGTTTGCTTACCATATCCCACAGAGGAGGCATGATATAGGAAAGCTGGTCCATCCGCTCTCTGATATTCAATGGTCTGTCAAACAATCCGGCCCTGTGTAGATCTATGAGTACGAATCGTTCTTTGCGTGTGTCAAAAATGACATTGTTGAGATGAAAATCAGGCTGGAAAACGCCAAATTCAGAAATGCCTGTAATAAAATGGGAAAACAGGTTGATAACCCTCTTTTTTTGAGTTCTTGTCAGCCCTGGCCATTCCTTGCAGAGAAATGATTCAAGATCAGGGCCTTCAATTGCAGACGCTGCAAAATAGCTCCAGCCACTACTTTTACCATATGCCGCCGCCGGAGCTGTAAGGCTGCCGATGTGCAGCCTGGTTGCAATCTTCCATTCTTTTTTGGCAGGGTCCCTGAAAAGGGAAATTGCACTGTGCCCCAGCTTAAACGCCTTTATATAATAGCCCTTGCAGCAGAACACCTTTCGCTTTGCTGCCTCTTTAACGAGGCGCATGCTTTCGGAGCCCCACAGTGATTCCGGATCAAAGGCCGGATTACAGATTTCCCAGTTTTTCTTAAGGGGACATGGAGGCAGAGGCAAATGACAGTTCATTATTGATAGGAGGATAGGTCCTTATAAAACACCCAATGCTGCTGCAAAAGAAAGTATCTTTTCAGCCCTTGCATCCCAGGAGTATTCTTTTGCCTTGTTCCAGGCAGCCACGGAAAGAGTGGCTTCAAGGTCTGGGTCGTTTACCAGTGTCAGTATGGCCTTTGCAAGGTCTTCAGGGCTGTCCGGAGTGAAAAATATACATTCCTTTTCTGAGGCTATTTCTCGAATACTGGGAAGGTCTGAGGCTACAACAGACACACCGCTTGACATGTATTCCAAAAGTTTGAGAGGAGAGGTGTATAGCCGGCTTGTTATAGATTGAGCAGAATTGGGCAGTATGGCAATTCTGGCCTTTTGCAGCTCATTTCTGACAGACTCGTTAGTCATATGGCCTAGAAGTCTTACCCTTTGCTTGATTGATTCGGGTATTATATCTCTGTCTGTCTCTCCGATCATCACCAGTTCAAGATCAGGTAACATGTTAAGTGCGCTGAAAAGGGTCTCAATTCCCTTCCATTTATAATAAGTGGTACCTGCATAGTATATCTGCCTTACAGGTCCGGAACGATCCCTTTCCGGAAAGTCATTGTTGCAAAAGGTGCCGCTTGGCACTACAACGCAAGGAGGTGTCT
This sequence comes from Thermodesulfobacteriota bacterium, assembly GCA_034718455.1. Lineage (GTDB taxonomy): Bacteria > Desulfobacterota > Dissulfuribacteria > Dissulfuribacterales > UBA3076 > UBA3076. The sequence goes on along the minus strand of JAYEMY010000033.1, from coordinate 3,674 downwards.
CATAGAGTTCCTCCCATCGTCTCTGAAGCCCCTCGCTTATAAATATCAGGCCCTTGGCATTTTGGGCAATTTGTTTTTCCATTTGAGAGAGGTCTTTACGGCCCTGATGTTTGTCCTTGAGGATTTCGTGCACCTCAAAGATAACCGCAAGTCCTTTACCGCACAGTCTTGCTGCCAGTTTTGGATGTCTTGAGATAATGATATCAAACCTAATGGTTCTGATTAGCCTGTCAAGACGACAATTAAAGACCATATTTGAGATAATTGGCCCAATATTTCTGTTTATACTTTTGATTATTAATTGTTCAGGCCCGGAAATGCCAAGACCGGAAAACATATTGCCCTGTATGTCCGCTGCAATTGTTACCTCAGTTTTTCGGGCCAATGCTGCGCAGGTTGCAGTGGCCTGAACGCTTCTGGCCTTTTGTGATGGCAAAGGTTCCGGATATGCGTAGAGGATTTTGGGCATTTTCTAGGTACGTTTTATCCTTCAAGAAAAGCCCTTTGGCTCAAACTGTTTTTTGCGGCCTGATATACCTCTTCAACACTGATTATGGACATGCAGTTCGGATCATTACAGTATTTTTGAATACACGGCGAGCATGGTTTAGGTTTCCTTATGACTTTGTGGATTTCAAGATCCTGGTATGGCCCTGTATGACGCACAGTACTTGGTACAAAAAGAGAGATGGTTGGGGTCTTCAGTGCCACTGCAACATGAAAAGGGCCTGTATCGTTGGTTATAAAGAGATCCAGCCCTCTGAGTGCAGCAGGTAGCTTTTTCAGGGGAAGGCGCCCTGCAAGGTTGATTATTCTAAGTTTTTGACCGGAGTCAGTTGTTATCCCTTCAGCTATTTCCTTGCCGGTTTTTTCATCACCAGGTCCTCCGAACAGGATGATATTGATATCTTCCGAATCAGCCAGGAGTCTCTTTCCAAGTTCTGAAAAGTGTCTCTGCGGCCAAGCCTTGTAAGGTCTTGAGGCGGATATCTGGAATCCTACTCTTTTATTTTTTGCATGGTTGCGTCCCATGCCGTTAAGCAGATCATCCCAAAATGCTTCCGCCTCTTCAACCATTATGGGCAACACCATCCGTTTGTCCTGGGAAGAATCAAGTTTAACCTTGAAGAGTGTTCGCAATACGTCGAGCCTCTGTTCTATTACATGTGCTTCATCTCTGTATGGGACCCTTACATTAAGAAACGGGGCCACGGTTTCATCTTTGAAACCGATACGGGCAATAAAAGGAATCCCGGCCAGGTACGCGGCCTGAACAGGGCAGGGATCACTGTCATGAAATACCAGACACAGGTCGTAGTCTCCTGACTTGATTCTATTTAACAGGGAAAATAACCTTTTGTATCCCCCGTAATAGGGAATTATTGTTCTGATATCAGGATTATTTTTAAAAAGAACTAAAAACTTTTCTCTGACCATGAAATCTATGGATGCGTTTGGAAAAATACGGCGCGTGGCCCTCACTGCCGGTGTAGAAAGCAGGGTATCTCCGATGGCAGTTGAGGAAACAGCCAATACATTACTGATTGTGTCAGGGTTAAGTTCATTGACCGTTTTTTTTCTTGCCTTTTTCTTCCCCTTTGTGATCAGAACAGCCTTCCATGCCGCCTTGTTTAAGAGCTTCACGGCAGCACCGCCTTGAACCGGGCCATCCACTTGGCCAGGATGAAAAGTGACCACAACTGGCGTGCCTTGAGTCCGTCTTTTCCAATTTCAGAACTGAACAGATTGGATACATCCTGTTTTTCAAAAAGCCTGTAGAAGTCATCAGGGGCATCCATAATTACTTCTTGTACCTTGTTTTTCAGCGGCCCTCCAATCCAGCGGGCCAGGGGTATGGAGAATCCCTTTTTAGGTCTTTCGAACATGGCTTTTGGAATACGGTCGAAAAAGGCATCTCTCAGGATGCGTTTCCCCTTTCTGTCCGTTGTCATGCGATATTTTGATGGAAGGCTAAGGGCAAATTCCAGAAAATCATGATCAAGAAAGGGGGATCTCAACTCAAGTCCATGGGCCATGCTCATGTGATCGGCATAAAACAGGATGTCTCCGGGGAGATAGGTGTTTATATCGGTAATCTGGAGCCTGTCAAGTTCATCGTCGTTGAGCTGGTTGTAGAATGATCCGATTAGGTCAACGGCAGTGGGATGGACAATTTTTTCCGCCAAAGGGCCACTTGGATGAAATAGCAACTTTCTGGAGCCTAAAGGAAAGAGTTCAAGAAAGGCCAGATAGCGCATAGGCTGGTTAAGTAGAAGCGCTCTGTCGGCAGATCTTGCAGGAAAGCTCTTTTTTTTGCGGCTGCGGTTCAGGATGCTCTCTGCCCAGGTGCTGGTTTTTCTTAGCCGACAGTAAGGACGCCGTAGAAACAGCCTCTCAAGTCTTTTAATGAACAGGCAGTGACCGTAGCGCTTGTATCCTCCAAAAGCCTCGTCTCCGCCGTCTCCAGTGAGGGCAACCTTGACTTCCTTTGATGCAAATTTGCTCAGGAAGTAGAGGGGAATCGCCGTTTCATTGGAAAAGGGTTCTCCAAACAGGGCGAGGATTTCCGGTGCCTTTAAAAGGGAATCAGCGGGCAGATAAAACTCATGGTGATCCGTTTTCAGATAATCTGCAATTTGCCTGGCATATGGCAGTTCATTGAACCTCTCATCTTCAAAACCTATTGAAAAGGTCTTTACCGGCCCTCGTAGTGCCATGCCGGCAACAGTGAGGGAAGAGTCAATGCCACCTGAAAGAAATGCCCCCAAGGGCACATCTGATACCAGACGTTTGACCACAGCCTGATCAAAACGATCTTTTGTTTCAATACAGGCCTGCCTGTAATCCATATTTCTCTTTGCCGGATTTATTGACCAGAATGGAGCATTGTTAATTATTCTGCCTTTTTCCACTTCCAGGAGATGCCCGGGAGGAAGCCTTCTGATCTCTTCAAACGCACAGAAGGGATGAGGGACGTAGCGAAGGCTCAAAAACAGGTCCAGGGCATCAGGATCAATCTTCCTGTCACATCCGGAAAGTGTAAGAAGTGCCGGGATTTCCGACGCAAAGAAAAAACCAAAACTATTTTCAACATAGAATAGCGGTTTTACTCCAAGCCTGTCCCGCACAACAAGCATTCTTTTACTGTTCTGGTCAAGTGCACAGAAGGCGAACATTCCTTTTAGTTTTTCAATGCCTGCCTTGCCATATATCCTGATGGTATTTGCCAGCACTTCCGTATCTGAGCGCGTGGTGAAAACACATCCCTTTTTTTCAAGCTCATGTTTCAGCTCTGAAAAGTTGTAGATTTCACCATTAAAAACCACTGTTATTTCTCCTGTGGTATCTGTAAGCGGCTGGGATCCTCCTTTGATATCGATGATTGCCAGTCTTCTGTGGGCAAGACCTATCCTATTGTTAAAATAGATGCCACTTCCGTCAGGTCCTCTATGTGAGAGAAGAGAAGAAGCCTTCTCAAGACGTCTTTCAGTGCCTGGTAAGCTGTTGTCTTTTATGGAGTATCCTGCTATTCCGCACATGATATATTGTTAAATCAGAGTATTACCTGGCCAATAGTTGCTACAGAAATATTATGTTGCCTGTATTTGGCATCCTTCATTCTGTAGTTTACACTTTTTCAACATAGACGGATGCCAGCCATTAGCTGTTAGCCA
>JAYEMY010000032.1:0-5352 GCA_034718455.1 Thermodesulfobacteriota bacterium | reverse complement strand
ATGGTCTGCTCCCTACCAGGACCCACTGAGATCAGCATTATGGGTGTTTCAGCCATATCCTCTATGGTCTTGAGATAATCCTTGGCCTCTTCAGGTAAATCATCAAATGATCTCATTTGGCTGAGATCCTTCTGCCAGCCGGAAAGTGTCCTATAAATCGGCTTTATTGACTCGACCTCCCGAATATTGGCAGGCATACAGGTATGTACGGTTCCTGAGATATCGTATTCAGTGCAGATATTGAGTTGACCAAGCCCACTCAGCACATCAAGTTTTGTAATAACCAGCCCATCCAGCCCATTGATCCTGACCGCGTCCCTCAATACCACACCGTCAAGCCATCCACAGCGACGGCGCCTGCCTGTAGTTGAACCGAACTCGGCTCCCTTTTCCTGCAAATGGTCTCCCACCGCATCCTCCAATTCTGTGGGGAAAGGACCGGCACCTACCCTTGTAGTATAGGCCTTGCAAATTCCCAGCACTCCATTGATTTTGCTGGGACCTATTCCCGCCCCACAGCAGGCCGCCCCTGCCACGGTATTGGAGGACGTGACAAAAGGATAAGTCCCATGATCTATGTCCAACTGAGTACCCTGAGCACCCTCAAACAGCACGTTTTTCCCTTCATGCAGCGCGTCATCTATCAACACGGAGACATTGTCTGTAAAAGGGGCGAGGCGCTCGGCATAATCCTGAAATTCACCATAAATGGTCTCAGGATCAAGGGGATCGGCATTCAGCAGCTTAGTCAGGTAGAAGTTCTTTTCTTTTACGTTATCATCGAGTTTTTCTCTAAAGAGCGTGGGGTCAATAAGATCAGCTACTTTGATTCCATTTCTGACTATCTTGTCATCATAGCATGGCCCTATACCACATCCCGTTGTCCCTAGCTTTTTCCCCTCGGCCTTTGCAGCCTCTCGGGCATGATCCAGGGCCTTGTGGTATGGCATTATTAAATGTGCATTTGGGCTGAGCCGCAATCTGTCGACGGTTACAGGCCTACCCCTTGAGGCAAGCCCCTCAAGTTCCTGAATAAAGACTGACGGATCAATTACAATTCCGTTCCCAATCAGACAGAGCTTGTCATCATTTAAAATCCCGGAAGGAATCAGGTGAAAAATAAATTTTTCGCCGTCCACTACCAGGGTATGGCCGGCATTGTTACCGCCCTGAAAACGCACTATGACGTCGGCATGTTCTGTCAAGATGTCTACTATCTTCCCTTTGCCTTCGTCACCCCACTGCGTTCCCACTACTACCAGCGTTGACATAAAAAAGCCCTCCCCTCTTTACTTTTACGGCCACTGAGGATACTTAGTATCTGAACGAAAAAACCGTTCAGACATAATTTTGAATTCTAAATGTTGAATGTTGAATTTAAAAACGGAAATAATCTTAATACATGACTTTCGGCTATCGTAACGAAATGACCAGAACATATTAGACTATATCTGCTTGTATGCGTTTCTTTCTCGCAGATAGAGACATGGTAATCCAATATCTTTTGGTCAAATATTCCTTTTAGCCGAAACTCATGTAATACGTTAAGGGTCTCCGACCTAAATAGAGAAAACAAAATTTGGAGTCTCCATTCAAACACTACTTAGATCATACAAAAAAGTCAAACCGCCCCCGTTACACAATAAATATTTTATCCTTAAATGGGATTTTTCATGCGTTGATCCATCTGGGAGCGCTCAGGATATTAAAAGAGCATTTCATAATCATATAAATGCCTGCATTTTATAATGACATACTCTATATAATGGACTCTGAAAAAAATGCGGGAACCGGTTACGCCGACCTGACCATGATTATTCGTCCTGACATGAGACGGTTTAAAATCCTTGATGTTCTTATTGAATTCAAGTTCGTAAGCCTTAAGGATGCCGGCTTGACCGGGGAAGAGGCAAGAGAATTATCCATGGAAGACCTGGAAGCCATTCCTGCAATGCAGGCAAAAATGAAGGAAGCAAAAAAACAGGTTAAACAATACGGAAATGCCATGGAGCAGGAATACAACGACCTCCGGCTTAACCGATATGCCGTAGTATCGCTCGGTTTTGAAAGGCTGTTATGGCAAGGCGAAACCCTGATTGAGGAGGAGCAGCATGGGGCCCCAGTGAAATAGATAATTCATTTCACAGGGCAGGGAGCAGAGTGCGAGTGGCAGACCACAAACTATGAACAAAAAATCCAATTCCTCACTATTCCTGATAGATGGCAGCTCGTATCTCTACAGAGCCTATTTTGCCATACGTCAGCAACTGACTACCCATGACGGGTTTCCAACCAAGGTAATCTATGGCCTTACAAATATGCTCTGGAAGGTACTAAAAGAAAAAGACCCTGAATATATGGCCATTGTGTGGGACGCTAAGGGCCCTACCTTCAGACACGACCTCTATGCCGATTACAAGGCAAACAGGCCGGTGATGCCTGATGATATGAGAGTTCAGATCCCACATGTAAGAGAAATAGTAAATGCCCTGGGACTCACACAGCTTGAGAAAAATGGCTATGAGGCAGACGATATAATTGCCACACTGGCCCGGCGCATCACCAATCAGACCATTATGATTGTCTCCGGCGACAAAGACCTCCTTCAGTTGATCGGACCACAAGTCAGCATATGGGACTCGATGAAAGACGAAGTTACAGATCTTGATGCCTTTCACCAACGATTCGGCATAGAACCGCTTCAATTCCTGGAGGTAATGACACTGGCCGGCGACACCGCGGACAATATCCCGGGCGTGCCCGGAATTGGCCCAAAGACTGCGCTAAAGCTCATAAAGAGCTATGGCTCAGTGGATAATCTTATCAAGCACCTGAATGAACTCCCCAAGGGAAAATTGAAAGAGCGTCTTGAAACCCACAAGGACTGCCTGGACCTTTGGCGCAGGCTTGTGAGCCTTGCAGACGATATAACCGTCCCCCTTGACATTACCGCGTTTCGCAGAAACACGCCTGACCAGCGAAAACTGAGGCAGCTTTTCCAACAATTCAATCTTACCCGCTTTTTAGACCAGATGGTGCCGGAGCAGACCATCTCTTTTAAGGAATATGAGCTGATACAATCCCAGACGGACCTTGCCTGCTGGGCGGAGATGGCACGAAAAGCCTCAAGAATAGTCATCGACACAGAGACCACGAGCGAATTTCCAATGAAGGCAAAGCTTGTTGGGATCTCTCTCTGCATTACACCACCAAAGGCCGCCTACATCCCTGTTGGACACGAGAGCCTGGAGCCCCAGCTTAATTTGTCTCAGGTGGCCGAGGCCCTTGGACCAATATTTTCAGACGAAAAAATCGAAAAAATCGGGCAGAACATAAAATATGACCTGATTGTCCTTGCCAACCACGGAATAAAGCTGAAGGGAATATCCGGGGACACAATGTTGGCATCTTACCTCCTTAACCCCTCAAAGCGCCGTCACAACCTTGCTGAGATTGCACAAGAGGTGTTGGGGCACCGCATGATATCCTTCAAAGAGGTAACTGAAACACAGAAAAGGGTCAAAAACTTTGCCTGTGTGCCCTTACCTCTTGCCAGGGATTACTCTTGCGAAGACGTTCATGTAACTTCTCTTGTCCAAAAGGCCCTGTGGAAGAGGTTAAAAGAGAATGGCCTGCGGGAACTGTTTGAGCAGGTTGAAGTGCCTTTGATACGAATTCTCGCTCAAATGGAGATGGCCGGAATTCTTGTTGATATAAAAGGATTTGATGCGCTGTCAACAGAATTTTCTCAAAGGCTCTCTGAGCTGGATAAAAAAATTATCGAGCTTGCAGGAGAACCGTTCAACATAAACTCACCGAAACAACTGGCGGAAATACTCTTTGTAAAACTCAAACTTCCTCAGAAAAAAAAGACCCGCAAGAAGACCGGTTATTCCACAGACGTAGAGGTACTCAAGGAACTTGCCCAGTCTCACGAACTTCCGCGACAACTCCTTGCCTATAGAAACCTGTCAAAGCTCAAATCTACTTATGTGGACGGGTTAAAGAAGATGGTCAATCCCGATACAGGGCGGGTCCACACATCCTTTAACCAGACTGTCACATCCACCGGCAGGCTCTCATCCAGTAATCCCAACCTCCAGAACATTCCTGTCAGGACGGAAGAAGGCAGGAGAATCAGGGCGCTCTTTATCCCTGCTCAGGGGAACTTTCTTTTATCCGCGGATTACTCCCAGATAGAACTGAGAGTCCTTGCCCACTATTCAGGGGATGAAACTTTGCTAAATGCCTTTAAAAATGATGAAGATATTCACCGTCTTACCGCGGCAGAAGTCTTTAGCGTGTTCCCGGAGCTGGTTACGCCGGAAATGCGCAGAGCGGCCAAGACCGTTAACTTCGGAATAATATACGGAATAAGCGCCTTTGGTCTGGCAAAGGAACTGGGCATTGGGAATAAACAGGCAAAGGAGTTTATCGACCGCTATTTTGCGAAATATCCAGGTGTAAAACGCTACATGAAGGAAACTGTAGAAAAGGCCGGGGAACAGGGGTACGTCACCACGCTCCTTGGTCGCAGGCGCTATATCCCTGACCTTAAAAGCAGGGTCAGGACTGTAAGAGAATTTGCTGAAAGGACCGCTATTAACACACCTATTCAGGGCACTGCGGCAGATATAATAAAGCTGGCCATGATAGAAGTTGACTCAAATATCCAGGCAGAAAAAATCCCATGCAGGATGTTGCTCCAGGTACATGACGAACTGATAATCGAAGTACCGGAAAAAGAAATAATACAAGTCACTACGATGGTAAAAAAGACTATGGAAAATGTAATGGATCTTGCAGTGCCCCTGAAGGTAGATGTCGGCTGGGGGATTAATTGGGCCAATCTTGAGAATAAATAAGCGGTATCCTTAGAAAAAATAGCGGACTCGCAACTCCAGCTTATTGCTGTTCATCTTTTCGCCATACTCAGTAGATGTTCCGCCATTAAGATACGAAAAACGCAACCGTAATTCCCAGTTCGTAAATCCTGTATAAACCATCTCCGGGCTTATGGAGTAACTCTTGTCATCAAGGTTGATAATTGTGAAAAGGCCGGGCGAAAAGTACAGAATATCAAAGGGTTCCTTCTGGGTAAATCTTGCATAAAGATAATTGCGACAAGGTTGCGGCTTGCCATAGCCTCGCAGACTCATGTCTCTTGCCCTTTCAAAAAATACATCACTGCCTGAGGCAAGAAACCGGTTTTCACCGTCTGAAACAAGTTGAAAAAAACGTTCCATCTCTTCTTCAGTGTACCCGGCATCATTGTGGTAATATTCAATAATGCCGGTTATATCATTTTCCCATAAATAGCGGAGACCAAGGAGATAGGAGAGCGCTGCATTT
>JAYEMY010000031.1:0-5355 GCA_034718455.1 Thermodesulfobacteriota bacterium | reverse complement strand
GTAAACGGTTACAAAAAAATAAAGAAACAGGAGTATGACCTGAAAGAAAGGCTGCTAATTATTGCAGGAGGCTGGATATCAGTATACTTCAGCCTTCAACCTAAATAGCCGTTGAATGTTCGGTATTGGATATTCGTTTTTCATTCGACGTTGGACGTTCGATGTTCGATGTTCGACGTTCGTCTTTTAACATGAACCTTGAACCCTGAACCTTTAAATTGATGAAGATCCTCCTTGTCAACCCTCCTAATTGCGGACGCAGTATTCCGGAAGAGCAGTACGGAATCGATTCCCTGAAGCAGATATTCCGCGGGGAACCCCTTGCGCTCGAGGTCCTGGCAGGTAACCTTGAAACACACGAGGTCCGTATTGTTGATCTCAAGGCAGAACCTTCTACGCTGCAAGGTGTTCTCTCTGAGTTCATGCCTGATATTGCCGGAATTACCGGAGTGACCTGTGAAGCCAACACTATGCTCGTGCTTGCATCGGAGATCAAGGAGGTTTGCGGTGCAACCGTGGTAGTAGGGGGTATGCATGCCAGCAATGACCCTGAATTCTTTAATCAACAAGACATTGACCATATTGTCATAGGTTTGGGAAAGGCGAGCCTGAGAGAACTTGTGTCAACCATTGAGTCCGGAGGCGATACAAGGGCCATTGCCGGCGTTGCCAAGACCAATCCGGGAAATCGTCTCTCATATATTCCTCGAAAATATTCTGTCCTTGACCTGGTGGATGAAAAATCTCCTTGTTACGATCTTGTAAGGCAATACCGTGAGAGCTATACACTGTCATCTCTGAATCTCAGAGTCGGTTTTGTAGCCACGGCTTTCGGCTGCCCGTACAACTGTTCATTTTGTTGCATTGCCGGCCAGGCAGGAGGGCGCTATCTTACCCACAAAATTACAAGCATATTGCGCGATATCCGGTTGCTTGAGGACATTCCTGTCATCCGTCTGGTCGATGCCAACACCTTTGGCAATCCCGATCACGCACGCAGACTGTGTGAAGGTATTCAGGAAGCCGGGATAAAAAAACACTTCCTGGCGGACATCCGGTCTGATACTGTAGTGCGTCATTCCGACCTGCTGTTGCAGTGGAAAGAAGCAGGACTGCGGTCAGTGATTATTGGCTTTGAAGAGATAAGCAATGAAGGCCTTGAGAAAATGAAAAAGGCCAACAACGTCGCAACTAACTCGGAAGCTATCCGAATATTGCACGATATAGGCATCACTATTGTAGGTGACTTCATCGTTTCCCCGGATTATAAAGAGTCCCAATTTGAAACACTCGCAAGATACATTGAGGACAACACTATTGACTTGCCGATACTAACAGTGCTGACGCCTTTGCCCGGAACTCATTTGTACGAATCAGTTAAAGATCAAATCATTATTCACGATCTTGACTTTTATACTCTTACAAATGCGGTTGTCCCTACACAACTGGAAGAGGAGGTTTTTTACCAAAATTATGCCGACCTCTTAAAGGCCTGTCACGCCAAAGCAAAACTATAGCCGTTTACGGCTTGAAACTTGAAATTGGAAAGTAGAAATTTGGAAAAGATGAAACGAGTTTACGAGTTGGATGTTTACAAACTGGCAGAAGCGTTATCAAGAGATTCATTCGAAGAAACCAAATCATTGAATACGTTCATCAACAGTATAAAAGCATGAAAGCCAAATTTCCAATTTCTATTTTCTAATTTCAACGTTCCGTGAACGCCAAAGCAAAACTATGACAACGGATGTTTATATAACTGATATCGCGGCTTTTCTGCCAAACAGTCCTGTCAACAACGATGAGATTGAAAAGATCTTGGGCATGGTGAACCAGGTATCATCCCGTATCAGGAAAATCATCCTGCAAAAAAATAAAATCCATCAAAGGTATTATGCCATTGATCCTGCTACGGGCCTGACAACACACACAAACGCCCAGCTTACGGCAGAAGCGATTCGCCAACTGAAGCCTTACGAAGGTTTTTCACTGGATGATATTGAGTGCCTTTGTTGCGGAACATCCACACCGGATCAATTGATGCCTGGTCATGGATCAATGGTGCATGGTGAATTGGGAAATATTCCGTGCGAAGTGGTCAGTACTGCGGGGATCTGTCTTTCCGGAATGACAGCAATGAAATATGCATATATGACCGTAGCTGTGGGGCTTACGGAAAACGCCGTGGCCAGCGGTTCGGAACTGGCCTCCTCCTTCATACGTAGCCGGTTCTTTGGACCAGTCAGTCAGGAGAAGGTTGAAGACTTAGAAGAATCGTCGCCGGTGACCTTTAACGCGGATTTTCTTCGTTGGATGCTCTCCGATGGAGCATGCGCAGTCTTTCTGACCAATACCTCCCCGTCCGGCAAACTCGCCCTTAAGATCGATTGGATTGAACATATCTCTCATGCCAACCAGCTTGAAACCTGTATGTACGCCGGAGCAATAAAAGACAACAACGGAAACATCACAGGATGGCGCGAGCTTCCCTCTCTACAGGAGGCCCTTAAAAAAGGCGCTTTTCTAATAAAGCAAAGCACCAGGCTCTTGAATCAAAAAATCGTCACAACGGCGGTAGAGCGCACGCTGTCCGGTATCATCAAAAAGCATGCCCTTTTGCCGTCTGATATCACATGGTTTCTGCCCCACTATTCCTCTGAGTACTTCAGGCCGGAGCTTTATGACCACATGAAAAGCATCGACTTCGAGATCCCTCCGGAGAAGTGGTTTACCAACCTGGCTTACAAAGGAAACACCGGAGCGGCTTCTATCTATATCATTCTGGAAGAGTTTTTTAAATCAGACAGGATAAAAAGGGGCGACAAAGTCCTTTGCTTCATCCCGGAGAGTGGTAGGTTCTCCATGTGTTACATGATGCTCACAGCAGTGTAGTAAGGGGTGTTAACAGTCCTCGCAGAAAATTATCAAAAAAATATTGTAACCGTTCACAGGGTTACAACGCCCGTTTTACCGCAACCCACCGAACTGTAAGCGTTTAATACATCCCCCTCACGCCCTCTCAGAACCCGTGGTAAACCTTTCAGCTCACCGGTCTTCCATCATTATGAGTTCGACAAAAATGTCGGGCGTTGCCTGAATAGATTACCAATTTTAATTATGCTAATGGCGTAACGCCAGTAGCGTAATTGGAATTATCAGCTACCAGGTGCGCCTGATCCATCTTTTGAAAAACAGATCATAAATTATATAACTGCCGTTTTCTTGTTGGATCAGCTCCTTTTTCAACAATCTTTTAAGCGCTTTCTGAATGGACGAAGATGAGCCAAGTCCGTATGTTTCCAGAAACTTTTTACTGAATACTTCAGGGCATTCTTCCTTTGCCAGAGCAACCATAAGGTTCTTTTGCTTAATGGTCAGTTCTTCCCACATGGCAATATAAACGCTTGATTCTCTTGAAATAAGGATATCAAGAGCCTTACCGATATCAGCTTCGGTAATCATCCTGCTATCCATGCATAATTCCCATAAAACATGGCATAGCATCTGGAAATAATAGGGATGACATTCTGTATTATTCAATATACTGTTCAATTCATTAGAACCAATCACAATATCCTGATCTGAAAATTTCTTTTTTGCAAAAAAGCCCAGTTCTTCCTGATCGATTTTACCCAATGGAAAGTGTTTCCCGCTTTTATAAAAAGGCCGGTTGGGGTTGTTAAACATATCCCGCATCAAATGTGTCTTACTCCCCATGAATATATATGAAACATTCCTGTGATTCTGGAATACGGATCTCATTTTTCTTTCGATTTCATCATCATCGAAATTTGCAATTTCCTGAAATTCATCAAAGACAACAACAGCGGATTTATTTTGACGGTCAGCCTCTTTATTAACAGCACACAACAGGTCGTCGATGTTCGGTGAAATGCTGCCAATCCGGTCAAATTCAAATTCAAGATGAAAGGCCTGATCATCCATCACAACTTTTGGTATAATTCTTGGGAGATATTCCTTTATTTTTTTTACAACCTGACGAGCGCCACCAGGGATCCCTGCTGATATGGCTCCGGCATATATCTCGATAAATTTCCCTTTATTGATAGCCGGATACAGGTCAATATAAAAGGTAAGGATTCCCTGTGCCTTCACTTTACGCAGCGCCTGTTTTATAAGTGAGGTCTTACCATATCTCCTTGGAGAGAATATTATGACGTTCTGACCATTTTTAATGTCTGCGACCAGCTCTTTCATTTCCATGGCACGGTCGCAAAAATTATCACCGCTTACCGTTTCACCATATACAAAAGGATTTTTCACGTGTCCTTCCTAAAGAGTCCCCCATTCTGAATTCGCGCAATTCGCAATTTCCAAGAATACTTAGCCATAAGTTCCGTCCAATATCGGCACATTAATCATCTGCTCGACAAATATCTTGTTCTTAATTTTTTCAAACAGAATCTCACTAAGTTCTGAAGAGATGACCTTTTCCCCACAAGAGGGGCATTCCTCGTAAAAAACATTTCTCACGAGATATAGCTTTCCCCCGATCCTGAGATCAATCTCTCCCCTTTTTTTACCATATCATGATTGCAGGCAGCACATTTCATTATCTTACCTGCCTCCTTTTAAAATCTTTATCCCATTTACCCGAATTCAAAGTTGAGTCATACGCAGTGATAATCCAGACAGGGTCAATAGAACATCGCACATGTAATATTTTTCCTTCTTCACTAAGGAACGTACAATAAATAACTTGAACAAATTAATGTCTTTTTTGCCGTCTTCTTCGTTGCTCGTCGATCACATAACCCGTTATGCTCGCTCCTCGCGCCTTGAATACAACAAAAAATCCTATTAATTTTTGTTCAACTTATTTATCTCCCGTTCCTAACTCCATAGATAAGACAACTTTGTCCGTACTTATCTTCTGGATATTCCTCTATAACTTCGCCTGATAATATAGCATACTTCACCTCATTAGGCGAAATGCGACGTTCCACGCATCGTTCGAAACCATGCAGCGTAAAAAGATCTCTCCAGCGAATAAGCCGGTTTAAACCCTACCATCAGCGTTCTTCCAACTCCCTGACCTCTGTCCACTATCTTCTCACCTTCTTTCCCCCTTAGCGCCTTTGCGTGAAACATTTAATCTGCGAAAATCTGCGCCTGCCCTGCTTGCCCCGTAGGTAGGAACTATCGTACTGGAGTTAAATCTGTTTTTGCCCTTATTTAACCGGGGTAATCTGCGGATCCGACTTCTGATTCGCTTGGTCCCTGCCAGCCTGCCGCTGATCATTGCTATTGACGAAACTATAGAACGGCGAAAAGGGAAAAAGATCAAGGCCAAAGGATGTTATCGAGATTCTGTACGTTCTACGAAAAAAAAGC
>JAYEMY010000030.1:0-5404 GCA_034718455.1 Thermodesulfobacteriota bacterium | reverse complement strand
ATGTCGAATATCGAACAAGGAATCTCGAATTATGAAGGACTTTAAAGTCATCCTTTCGACATTCATAATTCCTTGTTCGATATTCTGCGGTTTAACATCGTATTGGCCGAAACGATGATCAAGGCCACTGGATGTAATGGCACTAAGTCGACACATGCCTCCTCCTTTTGATTGTGATATAATTTATGGCCGGAAAGCTCAGTGCTTGCAGCAAAAACTCAATGAATTCTGCCGGGCAATCATTTTTCAGTATATTCAGAGATCACAAGAAATGATCCCTTATGGACTTAAGTACTTGAAACTACAAGCAAAAGATTTCTCATAATAAATTGTGCAATATAGAACTATAACTTATGGATTTTATAGATATTTATCTAAAATTCTGCACATTTCTTCTTGAGAAAACATAGCATTTCTTGTGATCTCTGATATTATATATTTTTACTTTAGTTCATGGACATTTTCAATATAGGGAGGTTATGATCAGCCTGAAAATTTTGATAGTTGAGTGATGATTTCTAATGAAAGGATAATTTAATGCCAAGACGTGATGACATCAAGAAAATAATGATTATCAGCTCAGGGCCCATCGTCATAGGCCAGGCTTGCGAGTTTGATTATTCCGGTACCCAGGCATGCAAGGCCCTTCGCAAACTCGGTTATGAGATAGTGCTGGTCAATTCCAACCCTGCAACTATTATGACCGACCCCGGCATGGCCGATGTGACCTATATTGAGCCTTTGAACATCCAGACCATGACGGAAATCATAGAAGTGGAAAGGCCGGATGCCCTTCTTCCAAACCTTGGCGGCCAGACCGGCCTGAACCTTTCCTCGGAACTGGCCCGAACCGGCGTACTGGATAAATACGGTGTCAAAATAATCGGCGTTGAGATCAATGCTATCAAACGCGGCGAGGACCGGATCGCGTTCAAGGAAACCATGGACAGCCTCGGCATAGAAATGCCAAAGAGCAAACCGGCCTTCAGTGTAGAGGAGGCTGAGAAAATTGCCGCTGAACTCGACTACCCTGTGGTCATCCGGCCTGCGTATACCATGGGAGGAATGGGCGGCGGCCTGGTATATAATGTGGAAGAACTGCGAACCATTGCCGGCCGCGGCATCTCGGCAAGCATGGTGGGCCAGGTGCTGGTGGAGGAATCTGTCCTGGGATGGGAGGAATTGGAACTCGAAGTCGTGCGCGACGCTAAGAACCAGATGATCACCGTCTGTTTTATCGAAAATGTGGATGCCATGGGCGTGCACACGGGCGACTCCTATTGCACTGCACCCATGCTTACTATCGACCCGGAACTGCAAAAACGGCTTCAAAAATGGTCGTACGACATTGTTGAGGCCATAAAGGTCATAGGCGGCACCAACATCCAGTTTGCCCACGACCCCAAGACCGGCCGCGTGGTGGTGATTGAAATAAACCCCAGGACCTCCCGTTCTTCGGCCCTGGCTTCCAAGGCCACTGGTTTCCCCATCGCGCTTATTTCCGCAATGCTGGCAGGGGGCTTGACGTTGGACGAAATCCCTTACTGGCGAGAGGGGACCCTGGACAAATATACGCCATGGGGTGACTATGTGGTAGTGAAGTTTGCCCGGTGGGCCTTTGAAAAATTTAAGAATTCTGAAGATAAGCTGGGCACACAGATGCGCGCCGTAGGCGAGGTCATGAGCATTGGCAAGAATTATAAGGAGGCCTTCCAGAAATCGATTCGCTCCCTGGAAAACGACCGCTATGGGCTCGGCTTTGCCAAGGACTTCAATGATAAATCACTGGATGAATTGATGGAACTGCTGGTCGAGCCATCGAGCGAACGGCAGTTTATCATGTATGAGGCTCTGCGAAAGGGGGCCGGAGTGGAAACGCTTTTTGAGAAGACCCATATTAAGCCCTGGTTTATTGAACAGATGAAGGAATTGGTGGGGCTTGAGGAAAAGATCCTGGAATATAAGGGGACTGTTGTGCCTGACGATCTACTAAAACATGCCAAGAAAGACGGGTTTTCAGACCGGTATTTGTCTGAACTCCTTGAAACCCCTGAAAAGGATATCCGGCAGCAGCGCACATCTTTAGGCGTGGTAGAGGCCTGGGAGCCTGTGCCGGTAAGCGGCGTGGAAGATGCTGCCTACTATTTCTCCACATACAATGCCCCTGACAAGGTAGAAACGAGCAACAGCCGCAAGATAATGGTCCTGGGCGGCGGGCCTAACCGTATCGGGCAGGGAATCGAATTTGATTACTGCTGCGTCCATGCGGCCTTTGCACTGCGTGACGAGGGGTTCGAGTCGATTATGGTAAACTGTAATCCTGAGACCGTTTCAACTGATTACGACACCTCAAACAAGCTCTACTTCGAGCCACTTACGGTCGAAGACGTATTGAGTATCTATGAAAAGGAAAAGCCTGAGGGCGTGATAGTCCAGTTCGGCGGGCAGACCCCCTTAAATATTGCCAATGAACTGGCCGAGGCCGGTGTCAACATCATCGGTACTTCTCCTGAGACCATAGATCTGGCTGAGGACCGTGACCGTTTCCGCAAGATAATGAAAAAGCTCGGTATCCCTGAGCCTGAATCAGGCATGGCCGACACATTGGAGCAGGCCCTTAAAGTGGCTGAGAGGATCGGTTATCCGCTCATTGTCCGGCCCTCATACGTGCTTGGGGGGCGGGCAATGGAGGTTGTCTACGACGAGGAGATGCTAAAGCACTACATGGCAGTGGCAGTGGATGTGTCGCCGGAGCGGCCGATCTTGATCGACAGGTTCCTTGAAAACGCCATTGAGGCCGAAGCAGATGCTATTTCCGACGGCACTGATGCCTTTGTTCCGGCGGTGATGGAACATATCGAGCTTGCAGGGGTCCATTCGGGCGACTCGGCCTGTGTGATACCCCCCATCAGTATTCCCGCCAAACACGTTGATACAATTTACGAATACACGAAAAAGATCGCTGTGGAACTCGGTGTCGTCGGTCTGATGAACATTCAGTACGCTGTTGCCAATGACGTTGTATACATACTTGAAGCAAATCCCCGTGCTTCCAGGACCGTGCCTCTGGTTTCAAAGGTCTGTAACATTTCCATGGCCCGCATGGCCACGCAGCTCATGATGGGCAAAAAGCTCGCAGACCTGGATATCAAACCCGGACTAATCCCTCACTTCGGCGTCAAAGAAGCGGTTTTCCCATTTAACATGTTCCCTGAAGTCGACCCGCTCCTCGGCCCGGAGATGCGATCCACAGGGGAAGTCCTGGGGCTTGCGGACTCTTTTGGCCTAGCCTTTTATAAGGCCCAGGAGGCGGCTCAACAAAGGCTTCCTTCCGAGGGAACCGTGCTTATCACTGTATCCGAGAAAGAGAGGCATGCCGGCCTGAAAGCTGCAACTAAGTTTGACAGTCTTGGCTTTAATATCAAAGCTACTGAAGGGACTCACAGGTTTCTGGCAGACCACGGCATTCAATCAGAGCCGATCCGCAAGATGCATGAGGGACGTCCAAATATTGTTGATGGGATAAAAAACAATGAGATTCAACTGATCATCAACACACCCAGCGGCAGATTGAGCAAGCACGACGATTCCTACATCCGAAAGGCGGCAATCAAGTTCAAAGTGCCTTATATCACCACCACGGCTGCGGCCGTTGCCGCTGCCAGGGGTATTGCAGCCTGCAAGAAAGGACGTGGCAGGATAAAGTCGCTTCAGAGATACCATGGGGATATTGGGTAAAAAAGTGTTGCAGGTTGCAGGTTACGGGTTAAAGAATCCATAAAACAATGAAACCGGAAGAAATCAAAACCATATCAAGCGAAAGCTATCTTGATGAAATCATAGACTCGGGCTGGACGCTGGTGGGACCCAGAAAGGACCCACAGAAAGATCTGCGCTTTGCAAAAAACTTCTTTAAACGCAATATGGAATTTATCCCTGAGCACGTTTTGGAAGCCGGCGGCTTCAAGATCGTTCTGCCGAGTCCCTTCACGCGTGGTTATCAACTCATGTATAAAAATGACGGACAACTGATCCGGTACACCAGAAGCCGGTACACGCTCACATCAGGTAAAGCCGAAATCCCCCTCTATGTCATTTTGAACCCGGACAAAATCGACTTGTAGGATACTGTCCTTTTTGAAACCATTCGCCAACCCCGGACCTTGAACCCCTGAACCCCGAACCTCTGAATCCTTACTATTCCTGATATGCCGGAAGACATAAGAGACAAACAATGTCTGATTCATAAAGACATACTGGGCCTGAATTTTATCAGAGCCTCTGGCATTTATCTCTACAGGAGACATTATCGTTCAGGTTTGCGCTCCCATATCATGCAGGTATTAAACCCTGAGGATGTTGAAAAAGAAAAAAAAGGGATCATTATTGATGGATTCAGGTGGTATCCGAGGGCCGAGCCGTTAAAGATATTGAGGATATTCAGAACGAGATTCAATACACTGGAAGACGCTGAGGAAGAGCTGAAGAGAGTTAGAATCATTCAAACCTACCTGGCCCCTGATTATCTCGCCGGGACCGGGGAGTTTCTCGTGGATTATTCAAGGCAGGGGAAATGCGATGTCCTTCTTTGCGGTTTGCAGGAGTATGTGCAAGGTCAGATATTGGACCCGTGGGGTCTATTGAACAGAGACCATTTGGCTTCACTCCGGCATGACATGGGTTTTGACAACGCCGAGGATTCAGTCAGGACAAGCGACCACTGGATTCACAGTGTTCGGGAAAAGGCTCAGGAATTTATAAAACGATTGAAACAAATGATTGCAGAGACGGGTCATGTCCCGGACCTCGCGGGCGCAGGGAACCTTATCCTGACACGGTCCGGAAATATCAAGCTTGTGGATATCAACAATGTTTCCGTGGTTTCGTTCGATCCGGTTATTAATCTTGATGACAGGGGATACCCGGTCTGTGATAAATCGATTGAAGCCCTCTTTCTCATTGAGCAGAAATTGCTCGGCCGATCTTCACTCAGAACCGAACCAATTTATGACACGTTCCTTGATCCTGAAAGAATGAAAGAAGTCAGGTCATTAGATGAGAAGTTTCATCTCTCCATGGCAGCTCCCATATCCTGGCCCGGATCATCCTGACTGTGAATGCATTTTATGAGGATGGTGGTTTTCTGGATTAAGGGAGTGTAAATTATGCCCATGACGGTGACCCGGAAATTCCGCAGCAACAAGAAGCGTTATACCTCTCGTCTCCAAAAGGGAGGGGCTTTGCTTGAGGACATGCGTGTTCTAATACGCAACTGGTCAGATGTAACCGTTCACTCCCCCCTGCTTTTTATTGTGCGGGAATTGATGCAGGGCCGATACCTTTACGGGCGAGTGCAATAGTTTGAGCAATGCAGGCCCATGGATCCTGATTTCTCAAACGACAC
>JAYEMY010000029.1:0-5424 GCA_034718455.1 Thermodesulfobacteriota bacterium | reverse complement strand
ATGAGTTTTCCCATTGTGCCCGATCCCAAAAGGAGCGGCCAGAAGGCAACCACCGTAGTCAGGACGGCAAAAATCACAGGCCGGCCCACTTCCACTGCGCCTTGTACCGCAGCATCAAGACCTTTAAGCCCTTCGTCCTGTTTGCGAAAGATATTCTCGCCGACAATGATGGCGTCATCCACCACGATACCCAATACCGTGATAAAGGCGAACAGGGAGATCATGTTGATGGATACATCGAATCCGGGCAAGACACATATGCCGGCTGCAAAGGAAATAGGAATGCCCAGAGTAACCCAGAAGGCAAGCCGCCAGTTGAGAAACATACCCAACATAATACTCACCAGGATCAGACCGATAGCCATGTTTCTCGTCAGCAGGTCAATACGGCTCAAAAGTACCCTGGACCTGTCCCGATAATAATCGATTTCCACCCCTTCAGGAAGGCTGGGCCTGACCTCTTCAATGAAGCGTTTGACAGTATCAGCCACTGTCAGGGCATTCTGGTTTGCCACACGATAGACCTCAACAACTCCGGACCGCTTGCCCTGAAACTGGGTAGAGAGGTCCACGTCCTCATATCCGTCCCTGAGATTGGCGATTTGGCCCAGCGTGACCTTGCTGCCATCAGCACGGGTGATAACAGCTATATCCTGATAATCCGCAGCATGGTAACGCCGGCCCTTGGTTCGGACCAGGATTTCGCCGCCGGAAGTCTTGATCCTGCCGGCTGGAAGGTCCAGGCTGCCATGTCTTATTGCTTGGGCCACCTGGCCCAGGGTGAGACCGTAACGGCGGAGGGTTTCCTCAGAAATTTCAATATGAATTTCGCCTTTGCGTATACCGGAGAGATCGGCATAAGTAATACCGGGCAGATTGGTGATGTCGTCCTTGATCTTTTCAGTCAAGCGCTTGATGGTTGACTCGGGTGCATCTCCATACACAGCGACATTGATAACCTGGGTTTGACGGGTCATTTCCCGGATCACCGGCTCTTCCGCCTCATCGGGAAAGGTCGTAATGCGATCTACTTCGGCCTTGACCTCGTCTAAGAGCGTCTTCAGGTCCCAGTCTTTCATGACCTCAATGCTCACCAAGCCAAACCCCTCCATGGCCTCGGAATCAATGCGTTTGATGCCTGCAAGACCCGCCACGTTTTCCTCAATTCGGCAGATGATCGCCTCCTCTACTTCGGTCGGTGAGGCACCGGGATACTCCATGCTGATGTGAATCCGGTCCAGAGAGGTCTCGGGAAAGACCTCCAATTTCATGGTCAGGCCTGTTACCGCACCGGCCAGCAAAATAAAGAGCATAAGCAGATTGGCGGCAACGTGATTTTCAGCAAACCAGGCAACAATGCCTTTCATATTCGATCCGACTCCTTGAACTTAGCGCCCTTCGGGCGGACTTCTCTGACAGGATCAACAGGATTTCTTATCAAAAAAATGGTCCTATACTATTTAAATTTCCGTTCTTACGGCCATTCCGTCAGTGACCGCCCTAAGCGGGGTAATGACCAGCCTTTCCCCATCCTCGATTCCGTCCCGGACTATAGCCTCGTCACCCTGAAGCAGAGCCACGTCCACTTTGCGGAAACGAATCCGGTCGTCCTTATCCACAATCCAGACAGTATCGCCCCGGTGCAAGACCGATCTGGGGATGATTGCAACTTTGGGCAAGACACGGCCTTCAATATCCACGGTGACAAAGAGACCCACGGCAAGGGGCGGTTTCTGGGCATAGGGTTTTTCCACCCGGACGACTACATTTATCATGCGGGTGCGTTCGTCCAGTTTCCCTTCAGTACGGACTACCTGTGCCGGCCAGGTCCTTTCCTGTCCGGCAAAACGGGCCATGACCGTCGCAGGAGAACCAGGGCCCTTGCCGGGCGTAAAACCGGGTATATGAAACCAGAACGCTTTCTCGTCTTCCAGGGGAACAACTATCTCTGCCGCTCCTGTGGAATAGATGCCGGCCAGGGCCTTGCCGACCGGGACATATTGACCGGAATCTACATTTTCCTCACCCACACGTCCTTCAAAAGGTGCTTTTAGCTCGGTCCGCTCCAGATTCAACATGGCAATGCCGAGGTCTGCGCGGTCAGCTTCCAGCCTGGCCTTGGCTGCTTCCAGTTGAGGTTCCTTGACCACAAGGGGCGGAGGCTTATTGTCCGGCTCAGGACCTTTTGCATGATACAGGCACCACTCTTGACTTGCCGCAGCCGCTTCTTCTTCGGCCAACTGAAGAAGACTCTCAGAATTTTTCACTTTTGCCTTTGCCAAGGTAACAGCCAACCGGTAATCAACCGGATCTATGCGCAGCAACGTCTCTCCTTTGCGAAATGAACCACCATTTACCAGGGCAGGCGAGACATACACAACTTTGCCGCTCACTTGAGGCACAAGATCTATTTTCTGCAAAGGTCTTACAGTCCCTTCCCCTGAGATATGAACGCTCTGTGGCCCTGTTTTGACCTTGATCGTTCGGACCATAGGTACCGGGACCGCCTGCTTTTGCTTCCTGATCTGAGGTTTGCTTAACGACAATGCAAACATGCCCAAGACACCCAGTACGACCAGAGCCAAAGTGACAACAATATGCAAGAGACGTTTTCGTTTCATGTCCATGTCAAATACTCCCTATTCCCTACTTCCTACTTCCTACTCTTCACTTTTCACTCTTAACTCCCTTCCCCCCACCCTCCGCCCAAAGCACGGTGAAGTGTGGCGCGGTTACTCAGAATGGCCAGATCGACCAGGACCAGGTCTTCCTCAGCCTTAAACCGGGTCTGCTGGGCGACCAGCACGGTCAGGTAATCCACCAGACCCTGTTTATAACGATTTTCAGCCACTTCCTGGGTACGCCGGGCCTCCACCAGGTAATTCAGCACCCGGTTCCTGCGATCCAACTGCTCCTTGCGTGTCAAGAGGGCGCCCTCCACCTCGGAAAAAGCAGCCAATACCGTCTTTGCGTATTCTGCCACGCCTTGCTGATATCTTGCCTCTGCCGCCCGCTGTCCGGCCTTCAATTTGCCCGCGTCAAACAGGGATTGGACCCCGCCAAGAGCAATATTCCACAACTCGCTTTCCGGCAGGAAAAGGCGATTCAATGCACCGCTTGAATAACCAAGGGTGCCTGTCAGGGAAATGCTTGGGAACCTGCCGGCCTTGGCTATGCCCACTCGAGCGTTCAAGGCCATTAAACCTGCCTCTGCCGCCCTAATATCCGGCCTGCGCAACAGAAGGTCAGAGGGAAGGCCCGGCGGGACCGGATGCAGGCGTTTATAATAGTCCTCCGGCCGGCGCCGGGGTGGTCTGGTCTTGGGATAGTGTCCTGCCAGCACTGACAGTTTCTGCTGTGTGATTCCCAGGTCCTGGCGCAGGGAAGGGAGGACTGATTCAGCCTGAGCCAGGGCACGACGGGCCTGCATCACATCCAGGATAGAGGTCAGGCCGCGCTCGTAACGACCTTCAACAAATGCCAGGCTTTGGCCGTAGCTTTCGATCTTATCAAGAGCAATCCGGATCCGCCGTTCAAGAGACTCCATCAATAAATAGAGACTGATCGTCTCAGCCACCACGGTTTGTGCCACAGTACGGCGGTTTTCCTCTGCCTGCAGAAGGTCCGCCCGGGCCGCCTCCTGCCCTCTGGCCAGATGACCCCAGAGGTCCACTTCAAAGGAAGCGGGTAGTGAAAGTGTGTACGTTTCGCTTAAAACAGAAAAACTACTGTCCGGCATGATCCCGATAATCGGCCGCTGCTGACGCTCGCCTTGACCCTGAAGACTCAAGCTGGGGAATCGGTCTGCCCTGGCCTGAACGAATTTGGACCGCACTTCCAGAATTCTTGCAGTTGCCTTTTTGATATCAAGGTTATTTCTGAACACTTCATCTACCAACCGGTTTATTTCGACTTCGCCATACACCTCCCACCAGCGGTCATCAGGCTGCGGTGTGACTATCTCTGCCGGCCCGTACTCATAATGCGCAGGCACCTGGAACCCGGTGTCAGGCCGGTGGTAATCCGGGCCGACCTTCATGCATCCACTCAATGCAAAGAGGATGGTTATGACTGGAAAAAAATATCTCATCAGGCCCCTTTCTTTTTGCCTCCGCCCAACCCGTTAATGGAAAATTCAACGATCTGTTCTACTAATCGGTCCTTGAAGGCCGCATCGTAATCACGGCCTGTAATACGGCTGACCACCACCCTGGCAAAATTGAAGTAAATCACCATGGAAAACATGCTCAAGATATTGAGCGCTATGCCTTCATTTCCAAGTCCCTCCGGCATGAACGGCTTCAATGTGTCAGCCAGTTCTTTGAAGAACGGTCGCAGGACCTCCCCTGCCAGCAACTCAAATGCCTCGGTAGGCTGGATTAGCTCTCTTGTCATAAGTTGGGATTGCCGCTGGCGTTCCTCGTCCGACAAGGGTCCTTTCAGAAAGGCTTCGGCAAGGGCCTGCGCAACAGCAGATGTGGAGACGGTATCCCGAGAAGCCAAAAATTCCCTGAAATATTCTTGCACGCGCCTGGCCCTGGGCACCCACCTGGCCCGGAATACATCCAGATAGAGTTTTTGTTTATTGCCGAAATGGTAATTCACCGCCGCCAGATTACAGCGGGCTGCAGTTGTGATTTCTCTCACGCTGACCGCATCATAGCCATTTTTGGCGAATAGGGCCTCGGCCTCATTAAGTATACGCTCTCTGGTTATTTGATCTTTTTTGCTCATGGTTTGCCCCTATTTTAATATAAACATTTGTATCAAACAAACGAAAGTGAGACCAGCATAGCGTTATTACTCAATATTCGTAACCCATTGATATCTATGGATATAAATGGGTGTGGGTAAAGGGCAGGGCTACCTACATCAACCTCTTCTCCTGGAAGATCGCCTTAATGGACCTGCCAAAAATGGATTAGCCACAGACCTGCACAGGCTGACACCATGGTGAAATATGTTTCGCCCCAGAGAAATAGGCTTCGCATTTCACAGGGTGAACATTTCACATGGCAGGCAGACATTTTGCTTCAGCGTGGGAATTTGTAAAGATCGTCATGGTCTAAAAATCGTAACAGAAGAATACTCGTTGTCCAATTCGGATTTCCCGAGGGGAGGAAATCTTCTGGGTCAAATGATATCCTAAATTTGCGGTCAACCCGCACGGACCATGCAGTGGGGTCGTTGACAATCCGTTCAAGATGAAGACCGGGATGAAGCGGATTATTCTCCAGGTAGGTCAGGACCTTGGCAATTTTTTTTCTCATGCTCGCATTCGATCGAAACTTTTCAAAATCCTTAAGAAATTTTTGGCTCGGTATCAGTTTTGGCATTCTTCATGTCCTCGACAAGCCAATTGGGTAGTGTGCCCGTTCCGCTTTTCCGGGCCTCCTGAAGTTTGGCAAGCCCCTTATCATTGAG
>JAYEMY010000028.1:0-5433 GCA_034718455.1 Thermodesulfobacteriota bacterium | reverse complement strand
GCTGCCGAGACACTGCTTTATAGGGAAGTGGTGGATATCACTCTCCTCGGCAATGAAGATCTGATCCGTGGAAAGATCGCGCAACTGGGGCTGAGGATGAGCCTCGCGAATATCATCAATCCCCTGAAATCCGAGTTATTTGAGGAGTACGTGCAGACCTATTTTAATTTAAGGAAACATAAGGGGATCACAGAGGAATATGCACGTGACATGATGAGAGATGTAAACTGTTTCGCAACCATGATGGTCTATAAGAGGCATGCCGATGCAATGGTCTCCGGCGCAGCACACAGTACCGCGGCAACGATTCGCCCCGCACTTCAAATCATCAAGACAAAGCCGGGTTTCTCCATTGTTTCGAGCGTACTACTCATGTGCCTGGAGGACAGGGTGCTTGTCTATGGGGACTGTGCAATTAATGCTGATCCAAATGCCGGCCAACTGGCTGAAATTGCACTTAGCTCCGCACAAACAGCAAAGACCTTTGGCATTGATCCAATTGTTGCCATGCTTTCCTATTCTACAGGAGAGTCAGGCAGGGGAACGGATGTGGATAAGGTCCGTGAAGCAACCATGATTGCAAAAGAAAAGGCCCAGGAATCCTTCCCCGGCCTGAAAATCGAAGGACCTATCCAGTATGACGCCGCAGTTGATCCTTTGGTGGCAAAAACCAAGTTGCCCGAGAGCGACGTTGCGGGAAAGGCTACCACGTTTATCTTTCCTGATCTGAACACGGGCAACAACACATACAAGGCGGTTCAAAGGTCAGCAGGAGCAGTAGCTATCGGTCCTATTCTTCAGGGCCTAAAATATCCTGTGAATGATCTGAGCCGTGGATGCACAGTCCCGGATATAGTGAACACTGTTGCGATTACAGCAATCCAGGCGCAATCGGAAAAAGGGTAACTGTTAACACTCCCTGGCAGCCGACAGACTTTTGCAGGGTTTCAACTGCGGACAAGGTTGCACCAAAAGGCGTATTCTCAACGGATTGTGCTTTGAAACCCGAAAAAGGCTGTTGGCTGTCAGGGGGGAAAGTGAATGATTACGGAAAAAGGGTTGTTATGAAAATATTGGTCATCAACACAGGGAGTTCATCTATTAAGTATGAATTGTTCGATGTGGAAGACCGTAAGATACTGGCAGGAGGCCTGGCTGAAAAAATCGGTGAAGAGAGCAGCATTCTTACACACAGAACAGTCCTGCCCAATGGTGAATCCGAAAAAAATGTTGAAGAGAGTATGATAGCTGACCACCATGATGGACTGAACCGTATCGTGGGCTTGCTGGTTGATCCAAAACACGGGGTCATTGCGGACAAAAGCGAAATTTCGGCTGTGGGCCACCGCGTGGTCCATGGCGGGGAGGCATTTCACTCAACCGTAATTATTGATGAAAACGTGATCGCAGCCATCAAGGAAAACATCCCCCTGGCCCCTTTGCATAATCCCTCCAATTTGATGGGGATTGAGGTTGCCGGCTCGATCTTTCCGGATGCACCGCAGGTCGCAGTATTTGATACTGCCTTTCACCAGACTATTCCCATGACGGCGTTTCTCTATGCCATTCCCTATAAGATGTACGAGCAACACAAGGTGCGGCGTTACGGTTTCCACGGCACCTCCCATGCTTATGTCTCCGAACAGGCTGCGGAATATCTGGGCCGGCCGCTTACAGAGCTTAATCTTATTACCATTCATATCGGAAACGGGGCCAGTATGGCTGCCATTAAAAACGGCAAATCCGTTGATACTACAATGGGTATGACACCTCTTGCCGGACTGGTGATGGGAACACGATCAGGAGATATTGATCCCGCTCTGCCTTTTTTTATGGCTGACTATCTTGGCATGTCATTGCAGGAAATAGACAGTCTGCTTAACAAAGAAAGCGGTCTCAAGGGATTGTGCGGCACCAATGATATGCGGGAAGTGATTAAAAATATGGAGAATGGCGATAAACGGGCGGTAGTAGCGCTTGATATTTATACCTACCGGATCAAAAAATACATCGGTGCATATTTCGCGGTCCTTGGAAGTGTTGATGCCATCATTTTTACAGCAGGAGTTGGGGAGCACGCACCACTCATCCGGGGAAAATCGTGTCAGGGGCTTAACAGGCTCGGCATTGAAATTGATGCCAAAAAAAATGCTGCTTCCGGCAACAGTATCCGGGAAATCAATACCCGGAACAGCGAGGTTAAGGTCCTGGTGATTCCGACAAATGAGGAGCTAAAAATCGCGTGGGAGACAAAAAAGGCGATTGAAGAAAGTGAGTTTCCTCAGCATATTTAGAATACGATCAGCCATTGGTGCTATTAATGGAATGGCATCAATCGGACTTTTCACCTTGGGCAAGACGCCAAAGACTTCTACCTGTCCCATTTCAGCAATTGTCCTCTGGTTATCTGTCACAATGGAAAAATCTTCGCCTCCCTGGCTGTTTAATAACACGCCAACTATTTGAATATTCCGGTGTCGCAGAGCTTCCAATGTCAGGAGTGTATGATTTAGGGTGCCAAGGCCGCTTCGCGCCACTATAAGAACCGGCAGTTTCAAGTCTGCCACAAGATCTGCCAGCAACAAATCTCTGCTCAAAGGCACAAGGACTCCGCCGACTCCTTCCACAATAAGGATTTCGCACGATGATTCGAGTCGAAAAAGAGCATGCCGGATGACTTCGGTCTTAATGGTCACGCCTGCCTGTTCTGCTGCAAGATGCGGAGACGCAGGAAGCGGCAGACAATAAGAAGCCACATCAGAACCAGAAGCGGATATATCTTGTAATCCATGGATGGTTTCAACTGACTTGTTTCCAAGCAGTTCATAGATAAAGACGCAGTCTTCAGAGAAATTGCTGTTACCGGTGCTGACCCATTTTTGCACCCGGGCATCAATTCCCTGATCAATCAGGGTCTTTGCCAAAAGGGCAGAGATAAAGGTCTTGCCCACGCCTGTGTCTGTACCGGTTACAAATAGAATCATTGAGGATTTGGTGATTTGGTGATTTGGTGATTTAGTGATTTGGTGATTTGGTGATTTAGTGATTGGAACCCCTCACAGATAAATATCTGATAGGTGGCCCTTATCGAACCAAAATGTTTTTTATAACTACGCTCTATATCCAACATGCCGGAGCGGGTACGCAAAAAAGGTCCTGTTTTCATCCTTGGCGCCACACCCGTATTTTTCAGGCTCCTGAGGAGTGACAACAGATCCGGGTAGGTACGGGAGAGATTGAGTTCTTTTACATTCCATTCATTAAATGCCCTTGAAAGGAAACCTTGCAATGTGGTCTCCTTTGGGAAAAAATTTACCGGAAGACAGACCCTGTTGTCAAAGACACTGAGCGTCTTGTTTAGCTCAAAGAGTGTGTTTGGACCAAAGAGCGCAAAAAAAACAGAGCCGGAAGGAGAAAGGATGCGACAGTATTGTTGTATTGTCTTTTCTAAATCCTCAAACCAGTGAAGAGCACCGCTTGCAGTAATAAGATCAAAAGGACCGGAAATAAAAGCAGGAAGGTGCTCACTATCGGCCTTTTCAAGACGCACCCTGGAATATCGGGCAAGTTTTATCCTCGCCTCGGCAACCATGCCCGACGAGATATCAACCGCCAGTATATGTGAGTTTACGAATTTCTGTGCCAGCTTCAAAGTATAAAACCCTGTACCGCAGCCAACCTCAAATATCTCATGATATTCTCTGTCTTTGAGCCGGGCTATAAGACAGGTAGCCGCTTCAGACTGGACATCTGCATAGGTATCATAGGTTGGAGCAGCCCTTGAGAAGGACTGGGTCAACCGCGCCTTAAGACACACAGAGCTTCCTTTTGAATTCAGATGACAAGAAGGGCAAGTGTCCTGTACCTGGAATTACATTAATGGCAACTCCAGGAGGAGGCTCAGGGACTTTATCCAGGGGTGCGATTACATCTTTTTCCCCATGAAAGATACGCAGTTGAGTACCTGCGCATTTGGAAAAATTTGCTGTTTTCCCTTTTAAATACGTCAATCCCTTTCTGAGTCCAGGCATATTCCACTGTCTGATGCCGGATTCCTCTAAAGCACTGGAAAACCATTGGTAATCAGCACGCTGTCCCAAAAAACACCGGCGGTAAAATTGCCTCAAGGCCACAATTCGGTCCGCTTCCAAGGCCTTAAGTTGTGCTGTAAGTTCCTCATGGTCAAAGGCTCTTCTCAAAGAGATAGCATACACAGCCTCGACCATATCTGAATATCCGGCCTGGAAATCAAGGGCAACATATGCCCCCAGAGACCAGCCAAGAATACTCACCTTAGCTATATTCTTTTTGAGCAAAAAATTATAGAGTTCTATTGATATATCACGATACACAGGCCTCTCGGGAAGTATATAGTTATAAGACAGATTGAGCGAAGAAAAAATATCAGAACAAAAACCCCAGCCTGGTATCAGGACTAAAGATTTTTTATAGTCCCGGTGAATAAACTCAAAGTCCACTGGACAGGGCTTCCAGAAGTTGACGCACATCTTTTAAACTATGATTTGCAGTTACGGATAGACGAATCCTTGCAGTGCCCTCCGGGACGGTCGGGGACCGAATCGCTTTTACAAAAAAGCCTGCATCCCGAAGGCTTTCTGCCAGGCTGAGCGCACTTTGGCTATCGCCAACCATCACTGGAACGATCTGTGACTTGCTGGGGGTGTTAAGACCCATGTCCTCCTTTAAAGCCCGTCTTAGCTCTGATGCCGGCTCGCAGACCCGGCTTCTGCGCTCCGGCTCTTCCTCAAGAAGCTTCACAGCCGCAAGATTTGCACCTATAACCGCCGGTGGAAGAGCAGTAGAAAAGATGAAGGTCCTGGCCCGATTTAAAAGAAACTGCTTCATCCGGTTCGAGACCGCTGCAAAAGCGCCATAACCACCCAGGGCCTTTCCGAATGTACCCATGATTACATCTACTGATTCTGCCCCGGTTTGGCTTATGATCCCTTCCCCTTTTGTGCCGAATACCCCTATTGCATGGGCCTCATCTATCATCAGCATGGCCCCATAACGCCCCCTTAATTCCAAAAGCTCTGATACAGGAGCCTGATCGCCATCCATACTGTAAACGCTTTCAACCACAATCATGGCCCTGCGATATTTCGGCCTGTGGTTTTTGAGCAGGTCCTCAAGATGGTTCAGATCATTGTGCCGAAACCTGTAAAATCTTGCCCTGGACAAAAGGACCCCATCCACTATGCTTGCATGGTTCAGGCGATCAGAATAGATCACATCGTTCCTTCCGCAAAGGGACGGGATTATTCCTGTATTTGCCAGATAACCGTTCCCAAGAAGCAGACATGCTTCTTTTCCTTTCAGGGCGGCAACCGCGGACTCAAGCCTGTGATGGATTTCCAGGTCCCCACTCATGAGCCTGGAGGCCCGGGCCCCTGCACCCCATTTCTCCATGGC
>JAYEMY010000027.1:0-5449 GCA_034718455.1 Thermodesulfobacteriota bacterium | reverse complement strand
AGCCGACAGGCTTTTGCAGGGTTTCAATCGCGGACAAGGTTGCACCAAAAGGCGTATTCTCAATGGATTGTGCTTTGAAACCCGAAAAAGGCTGTTGGCTGTCAGGGGGGGGAGTGAATGATTACCACCTTACTGTCAGGTTAATTTAAAAAGAATTAACAAAGTGTTTACCTTACTGTCAGGTGAACTAAAAAGAAAAAAATAATTTGTTTAAAGTATTGATATAATTAATGTAATTTAGGAGCTAAACTCACACAATATTCTTATATTTATATCGACAGAAATAAAAGAGGTAATAAATTTTGGGAGATGCCTGTAAACTCTGGGAATACGACAAAGAATGGTGGTGGTTTTATTGACCGATAAAGGCAGAATATTTTGGAGGGAGAATAGTCAACCTGCCTAACAGGTGAGATGATGTTGAGTGGTTGAGTAATTGTGCGTTTTTTCCCTCATGTTCCCGCACAAAGTGGTACAAGAGCGGTACAACAATAAAAATAAATAAAATAAGGACTTGCCTATATAAGCTAAGTCCTTGATTTAACTGGTCCGCCCAGCAGGATTCGAACCTGCGACCTGCGGATTAGAAGTCCGCTGCTCTATCCAGTTGAGCCATGGGCGGGTTCCTATGATCGATTCGGATTCGTGTATAATCTTTTACTATGTCCTTGTAAAGTGACTTTCCTCGTAACTGTTCAAATTTTTGGTGAACTTTGAACCTCTGAACCCATAGACGGTTACATCTGTTTCAATAACCTTGACAGCCGATTTACCTGGATCTGCAATTTATCTAGTCCTGCATTATTGTGGACTACATAATCAGACCTTTTGGCCTTTACTGCCTGGGGAATCTGAGTGGCCATCCATCTGGAGGCCATGTCAATGGACATCTGTTTACGTTCTGCCATGCGTGTGATACAGATCGGTTCCAGTGCCACAACTGAAACTACGTAGTCAAAAAAATCTTGCCAACCAGCCTCAAAAAGTAAGGGTACTTCTACTATTACGACATTGCTTCCTGAAGAGGCCAGTTGTTGAAGTATCTGATCCATTCGTTTAAAAATATAGGGATGAATAATATTTTCTGTAATCCGCCTGGCACCGGCATCGGTCAATATCATTTTAAGCATTCTGTGCCTGTCAAGGGTCTTGTCGTCCTTTAGAATCTCTGTTCCAAAGGCCTTGACAAGCTCCTCCAAAGCAGGCTTTCCAGGCTCCACGACCTCCCTTGCCAGCTTATCGGTATCAATGACTGGAAAATTCTGCTCTGACAGCATCATTCCCACAGTGCTTTTTCCTGAGGCTATTCCCCCGGTAAGACCAATAACTTTGGCAGGCCGGTCAGAGGATCTTTTGCAAAAATTATCTTTTTTGGATACTATGTTTGAGTACGATGGTATCATAAACTAATTAGTGTCTGATTTGAGAAGGGTTTGCCGGCGTTCTATCTGAATTAACGTAATGCCCTGATTTTTCAAAGCTGAACGCTAATGGCTAATCGTTCAACTTAGTCATTAGGCAGGTGACTATAGTTGCGAGAGTAGATGATCAAGGACTTTCCCCCCCCCATCCCTTTTCTTTCCCCCTTATCAGTCGCTTGATGTTATCCTTGTGCCTTATCCAGATGATGCAGGCAGTTCCCCAAGCCATAAGTTCAAATTTAGGTGCAGGGCAGAAAAAGTGCATCAGAATGGGGGTAAATAGAGCTGCTGCAAGAGATCCCACCGACACATAGCCCCACTTTTTTAGCGCTATTACAAAAGCAATCACGCCGACGCCAATAGCACAGGGACATACCCCGAGAAACACTCCTGCCGCAGTGGCAACGCCTTTCCCCCCTCGAAATCTGCTAAATATTGAATAGCAGTGGCCCAGGACAGCACTGATGCCTGTACATGCAATCCAAAAATCAAGATCAGGTGCTCCGGCCATTACCCACATGCAGCCCAGGACCGGCAAGAGTCCTTTAGCAAGGTCTGCTGTCAGTGTAAGAAGTCCCAAGCCCTTGCCCATCACCCTGGCTGCGTTGGTAGCCCCTATGTTCCCGCTGCCCTGTTTTCGAAGGTCTATGTTTTTGCAACGAGCAAAGAGCAAACCAAAGGGTATGGATCCTAGAAGATATGCTCCAATCGGCCAGATTATTTGTGATAAGGTAATCATTTCTCAGGACAGGCTAAAAGGCGTCCCTTTCTTAATGCCTTTTTCAATTCTACAAGCAGTCTGTTGTAAGAATTTTGTTTTCTCTTTGCAGTACCCAATGATCCGGTCTGTTTATCTCCATATCCCAATATACCGTCGCCATTGCGATCAAAAACCACATAGCTGGGAGGCATTGAGGTTCCATCTCCAAACAGCAGGATCTCAATGGATCTGCTGTAATCAGTCCCCTCTTTTAATCTCAAGAGGGCTTGACCAAAAACTGTCACAAACCCGAGTTCGGAAAGGTATTTTTTGCCTTTTCGTCCCGGCTCTGAGGTCTGGTCAATGACCATAGGATTTCCAAAAGGACGCATCATGTCAAAAAACTGGTGCTTACTGTTTAAAATAATTACCATATCCCCCGCATTACAGAAAGAGTAAATGACATCCATAGCCTGATTATCTACGGCTACACAGCCTTTGGTCCAGTCTTTTACCATGCATTTCCCGCTGTTACGATATACCCCTCCGCCATGTATACCAATGTCACTGCCAAGGGATGTGCGGGCAGGTGGACAACCACCTGCTGATATAACATTTACAATTGAACGATATTCCTTTGAAGAAACAAGCCTTTTCCTTAATCCCAACCATGCATCCACCTTATTGGGGTACGAAAGGCCCAAGAACTTATAGAATTTGCTATCAGATTTTTTGCAGGTCACATAATAACAGCCCTCAGGAGTTGATTTGTCACCCCTACAGCGTTTGGGCGACACGGAATCTATGCCGAGAGATACAGCAAAACTCTCTATGACCTTGCCATCCCTATAAAGGAACATGCGGTGGATTCCCTTGTCGATCACTACATATTTTGAGGGCACTTCTTTGGCATCGGCCCACCCAGGCAGGAGGGCCAGACCTGCCAATAACGAGATCAATGCAGTGAAAAGCTTAAATAACCTGTTGTTCACACCTTCCCTATTCATGATTCACAAAACAACGGTTCATATTTTCGGCAAACTCTGAACCTTTGAGCCCTGAACCCCTGAACCCATAAACGGTTACACCTTAGAAATGACCGAAATCTTTTGTCACGGTGATTTATGTGCTTGCCTACCAGCAAGCTATCCTGTTATATTTTGTCAGCGTTTACAGGGCACCGCATCTGCTTTGTTGCCTGCCTGCCGGCAGGCAGGTCAGGCACTTGAAGTACAGGAAGTAAGTCTGCATACCCGTACGCCTCGCATCTGCAGCACCCTGTAAACGCTGACAGTTCGGCGGATTGCGGTAAAACGGGCGTTGTAATCCCGTGAACAGTTACGAGATTTCTGTTGAGCCATCCGCAAAACACAACCTTAATATATATTCTAAGGAGAAGCTATGATACACAAAATTCCTGAAAAAAAATGGGCAATTCTGAAAACGGTCTTGAGTTTATTAATTGTGCTCAGCCTGTTCACTTTGCCTGGCTGTGGTCTTAACAAAGAAGATGAGGCTGTAATAAAACAGGGCGTAAAGGCTGCCGAGGAGTCTAAAGCCGCAGCATCCAGGGCGGAAGCCGCTGCCAAACGTTTAGAAGACTTGGCTTCTCGACTGGAATCATCTGCACGAAAGGCTGAAGAGGCAGCGACAGCGGCAGTCACGGCAGCCGACAGGGCAGATGCAGCAACAAACAGGGCTACTGAGGCAGCCGGCAATGCTGAGACTACAGCTAAAAAGACAGAAAGAATATTTGAAAAAAGCCTTCTTAAATAGTGCCTGAACGGAAACCCTCTCGAATGATTCGTTGGGTTTCGCTATTCTTTGTCTGCCCATGCCACAGGCACCGGAATGCCTGTTTGTTCCCTGATGGTATTCTTGATTTGTTTGAAATCCATCTTAAGGGGGCCTAAGGCCTGTTCGCAGGCAGAGATACCGGAAAAGGCTACTGCCAACGGATCATCAATCTTGTTTTTATAGTCTTGATATACCTGTAACCAGCACTTGTCTTCCGCCCATCCAACCTTTATTGGTTCATAGATGATCCGGACCAGTGTTCCTACCTGCACCAACGGAAACAAAGAGGCTATATCTTCAGAATAAAGCCTTATACACCCATGACTGACCCTACGTCCCACACCCCATGGACGATTTGTACCGTGAATGCCATAAGAAAGGCGTGAAAAGCGCAAAATGTATTTTCCCAGAGGATTGTCAGGCCCGGGAGGTACCTGTAGAGGTAATTCAGGATCTTCCTTCAGCACGGATGGCGGTACAACCCATATTGGATCCTTGGCCTTTCTGAACACAGTATAAATGCTCAGTTTTGTGGAATAGCCTTCTCTACCGACTCCTACAGGACATGTCCAAAAGCGGGAAGGTCCCTCTTCGGCGGATTTAAAATAATACAGACGCATCTCAGCAAGATTTACTACTATTCCAGATGCCAGACCTCTTCTGGGCAAAACAAATACAGTG
Source organism: Thermodesulfobacteriota bacterium (assembly GCA_034718455.1). Taxonomy (GTDB): domain Bacteria; phylum Desulfobacterota; class Dissulfuribacteria; order Dissulfuribacterales; family UBA3076; genus UBA3076. Next base: position 850 of record JAYEMY010000027.1, on the reverse strand, counting down.
GGCACCATTACGCCGGCACCTTCAGAAGGCACCCAGGGGTCCAGGTCGGGATTTGCAGCTACTATCTGGTTGTACCCCAGGTTATGGTCCTTTGCTATGTCGAGCAGGGTTTGTTTGTGCCCTACCTTTACTGTCCTCATTGTACCATAAACAGTTCGTCCCTCTTTAAGGTCAAAAACATTGAGAGCGCTGGCTTTTGGAACTGCCTGGATAATTATTAAAAAAATGAGGCTTCCTATCACCAGAGCAGCTCTAAGCAAAGAAAAACTGAACATATTCCTTAGTAATATCCTTGTGAGTCGGACGAGTTAGCAAAATTGGATTGAATATTATATCATATTGTGTATTCTAGTGCATATATCCTGCCAGGAAGAAATATTATGAGAATTACATTTATCATTATAAGCTCGAATTTTACCAAATTGGATGAGGAAATCTCAACAGGTTTCCTGAACGTCCTGTTTCGAGCTAAACCCGACAAATCACTAATTTAAGATTCTGTCTCCTGTCCTACGGCTTATCCGGCATACGCGGCCAAAAGTAGGCTGGGTGGAACGGAATCTATGATCTGTGACAAAAATACCGGAGGTCAATATGAAACACTATTTTAAGAAAGCAGCAGTCAAAATATATGAAGATGCAAAGGGAGAAGGCAGGCTTATTGAAGGCCTTACCCTTGACAGATTCAAGGAGATTGCCATCAGACAGGATGGGGTAATCAGAACACAAATGGGTTCAGTGGCGGCTGACTCTGAGCCTATGTCCCGTTCAGCCCCCCACACCACTAACAACATTGATCACCCCTTTGGTGAAGAAGAAGAGCAATTGGCCCTGGAGGCAGTGGAGTATC
>JAYEMY010000026.1:0-5458 GCA_034718455.1 Thermodesulfobacteriota bacterium | reverse complement strand
ACGAAACGATAGCCACTTGCCCCTAATTTGATTTTATAATGATTTTTAAAACCCAGGACGAAAATGAATTCACTGATTACATGGAAGTGACAGTAAATGCATATCTTCAAGCTGGCTGCCTGTTCCAGTACTGATGAGACAATCTCCTGCTGTTTGAGATTGCGATCTGTTACATAGGAAATCAGGCAGTTGGTATCAATTACGACTTTTTGCATCACGGTTTCATGTCCGTGCCTGTCCTGGTAGCTCTCAGCTTTCTTGCTTTATGGATATCACGTTTAATATCTCCCGGACCTATTCTGACGATATTCCTGAAACGCAAGAAGCCGGCTTTCCTGGGCTTGACTACCATAGTCCCGTTTTTGAGATCCCATTCAAGTGTATCATGGACTGACAGGCCCAGTTTTTGCCGTATGGCTTTGGGAATTGTGGTTTGGTATTTTGAGGTAATCGTGGTCTGCATGTCTTTTTACCTTATTGAAAAATTCTTACAATAATAACATATGGTAAGAATTATGTGCAGTCAAGCCCACACACACAGCTTGGAAAAGTTGACGTAATCGACATTAATTATTGCAAAATCAGCATTTCCCGCCGCTGCCCCAAGGAGTGAAGGTGTCTGTGCCTAAATTTTGTCTCGCAAAGTAAATTTTTCACGGTAAAACGGTAAAATTGAAATATGGTTCCAAAAATTTTCCATTTTCCATTTTCCAACATAGACGGATGCCAGCCGTTAGCTGTCAGCCATTAGCTTAGGTAAAATATCGCAGTGCTGTTTCATCAAGCCCTTCACCCTTACATAGCTCCATTGCCAAAGATGGTGAATCAGAAAAAATTTACTTTCGAAGTAAATAGATATAAAAAGGTCGAAACTGAGGGTAGAATTATTTTGGGGAGGGTAAAAAATGAAAATATTCACGGGGAATGGATATGCGTTTTTTTAACACGGCAGGACCGGTAAACTGTGAGGAACATTATTGCATTAATCCTTTATGCCGTTTTGACCTTGAGGAAATGCTTCTCCTCATAGACCAAAAAAAGTACTTTGTCCTCCACGCGCCCCGGCAGACCGGCAAGACTACCTGCATGCTGGCCCTGATGAAGTATCTGAATAACCGGAATGACTATACCTGCCTTTACTGCAATGTAGAGTCGGCCCAGGCGGCGAGGGAGGATGTGGAGCAGGGGATCAATGATATTTTGAGGGAATTGGCAACAAGCGCCAGAATCCACCTGAACGATTCTTTTATTGAGGAGTCTTTGCCCCGGTTGCTCCAGAAAAGAGCTTATGGTACGGCCCTGAATCACTGCCTTGCATTATGGGCTGAACATAACTCTAAACCATTGGTCTTGATCCTGGACGAGATCGACTCCCTGATCGGCGATACCCTTATTTCGGTGTTGAGGCAGTTACGTTCCGGCTATACCAACCGCCCCGCTTTTTTCCCTCAGACTGTTATTCTCTGCGGAGTCCGGGATATTCGGGACTACCGCATCCATTCCGGTCGGGAAAAGGAGATTATAACCGGTGGCAGTTGTTTTAATATAAAAGCAAAATCTCTGCGTCTTGGAGATTTTATCAAAGAAGAAGTTTTTTCCCTATTAGCTCAGCATCAAGAAGAAACCGGCCAAGACATGGAAAAAGCAGCCAGGGAAAAAATATGGGAATTTACCAATGGTCAGCCTTGGTTGGTAAACGCCTTGGCCTATGAGGCTTGCTTTGAGATAAAAGAAGGCCGTGACAGGGACTGCACAATCACATGTGAAATGATCGAACAGGCAAAGGAAAATTTAATCATAAGGAGGGAAACCCATCTTCACCAACTGGCGGATAAGCTCCGGGAGGAACGGGTAAAACGGGTCATCGGCCCTATGCTGAGTGCGGGGACTGATCGTTTTTCTTACACTGAGGATGACATCCAATATCTCATAGATATTGGGCTTATCAAGCGCTCACGCACAGGCGAGCTTTCCATTTCCAATCCAATCTACATGGAGATTGTCCCCAGGGAGTTAACCTGGGCTGAACAGTCGGACATCCATGAACAGACTGCCTGGTATGTCAATAGTGCGGGCTTTCTTGACATGGGTCTTCTTCTTGAAAAGTTTCAGGAGTTTTTCCGTGAGCATTCAGAGCACTGGCTGGAGCGATTCCAGTACAAGGAAGCCGGCCCCCAGCTTCTGCTTCAGGCATTTTTGCAGCGGATCGTCAACTCAGGCGGCCGGGTGGAGCGGGAGTATGGCCTGGGCCGGATGCGCACTGATCTTCTGGTGATCTGGCCGGTTTTTCAGGAGACAGAAAACGCAGAAGAGAAGACGGAAAATGGGAGAGGGGGAAAAGGTGAAATACAAAAAGTGGTGATTGAGTTGAAGATTCTTTACAAGAGTCTTGAAAAGACCATTACAGACGGCCTAAAGCAGACCGCTGCCTATATGGACAGATGCAATGCCGGAGAAGGACACCTGGTGATCTTTGACCGGCGGGAAAATGTACACTGGGAAGAGAAGATTTTTAAGCGGGAAGAAGGTTTTGAGGGGAAAAGCATTACTGTCTGGGGGATGTAATGTAGCTGTTCTTTCCTCGCTTCCACGTAACTTCTCAATAAGTCTGGATAGTCGATATGATTTGTGCCAGAACCTATTAAAGTCGAGGGACAGGTGATCATTTATTATCACAGGAAAGTGCAAGTTCAGGTGCCAAGCAAGGCCATCAATTCTTCAGGATCAAGTCTCTTGCCCAGGAGGCTCACTCCCCAGTGGAGATGCGGCCCCGTGGCCCGTCCGGTGGACCCGGAAAGACCAACGACCTGGCATCGTTCTACTTCTTGTCCTTTTTTGACTTTATAACTGACAAGGTGCGCATAAAGGGTGTAAAGGCCTTTACCATGATCAAGGATGACTGTTTTTCCGCTTAGATAACAGTCTCTGGCCATGGCCACCTTTCCATAATTGGAGGCGAGGATAGGAGTACCTTCAGGGGCCCTTAAATCCACACCTGAGTGGGGGCTCCTGGGCTTATTATTGAATATCCGCCTGAATCCGAATTGACTGAGAATTTTGGAATTTACAGGCCAGATAAAAGGCCTTTTCCAGTAAAGATTATTTGAAATCTTGTCACATGTTTCTTTTACGGCCTTTTGATCGTTTAACACTCGCTCCAGGATTTTCGGGGGAAATTCCACCATGCGCTCCGGTACTGAAAGACGTTCTTCCGGGAAGGTCCTTGCCATTATTAGGACTTTGTGGGAATAAAGGCCGGGAGGGCCATCAGGCCCCTGCCATTTGACAGTCAGGATATAGGTTCCGGGCTTACAATCAAGACCTGCTCCAATGAGTACAAAGTAATCCCGGCTGGATGGATCAAGGTGGTATGGGATTTTTTTACCAAGAAACTTGATATCAAGGAGATCTATTTTGTCATTTATTTTTATGGTGGCCAGCGCAATGCCGCCCATAGGGATCTTGTCAGGTTCCATACTTACCGAAACCGGATACGATCCAGCCCCTACCTCCAGGTTGCAGCCCCAGATCGAAAAAAAACACGTCATAAAAAACATGAGCAGACATGAGAAAAATCTTTGTTTTATTGATATCATGGTAAGTTGAGCGGTTAGCCTTTAGTCTTTAGCGGTTAGCTGTTATAGATATTCAAAGCCAAACGCTAATGGCTAATCGCTTAATTCCATTTCAGACAGTACTTTATCCTGGTTTTTTCCATTGGACAACACCTTGCAAAGTATAGCACCCTTTTCAGGTCTTATCAGGAGACATTCACCTTCTGCCACCTGATCAGCACGCTTTACAAGTTCCCCTCCGGATGTCCGGTAAACCAGACTGTAGCCCCTGGCAAGGACTGCAAGCGGGCTTACTGCGTTTAGCTTTCCGGATAATGTAGCAAGGGATTGGCGTCTTCTTTCAATAGAGACCGGTCCGGTCCGGACCAAACGCCTGGACAGAAAGCAGAATTCGGCTTTTGCCAGAGCAAGCTGTTTTCCCGGTTCATGTACCACGAGCCTCTCACGCAGGTTCTGGTATCCCTGGGACCGGAAAACAATCTTTTTTTGCATGACTCTTAACAGCCCGGCATAAAGGTCGTCCAGACGAAGTCGCTGCTCCACAAGTTTTCTTCTGGGATCCTTGAGTTGATGACGGAGTAATTGAACCGCTTGTTGATTGATTTTTAACATATTGTGACTTGAAAGGATCATTCTTCTGATAAGGATAGCGACCTTGTTCATCAGCTCTTCCCTGCGGGGAAAAAGGAGCTGTGCCGCTGCAGTCGGGGTGGCGGCCCTGTGATCCGCTACAAAATCTGAAATCGTGAAATCAACCTCATGGCCTACTGCCGAGACAACAGGTATGGTACAATTGAAAATCTTCCGAGCCAGGGTCTCATCGTTGAAGGCCCGGAGATCCTCAAGCGAGCCACCTCCTCGAGTGAGCAGTATGACATCGCCTTTTTTAGCAACATGCAGGGCAATTCTCAGGGCGTCGATTATTTCTCCTGAAGCCCCTTCTCTCTGAACACTTGCAGGGCAGAGTACGATACTTGCCCCTGGATAGCGTTCCTTGGCATTCCGGATAAAGTCATGGATTGCCGCACCGGTAGGAGATGTGATGACAAATACCCTTTGTGGAAGCAATGGAAGCGGCAGCTTGTACTCAGCAGAAAACAGACCCTCTTTTTCCAGACGGGCCTTTAGCTGTTCAAAGGCCAGTTGAAGAGCCCCTTCTCCCTTTGGTTCAACGGTTTTTACGATCAATTGGAGATCGCCCCTGCCGGTATAGATATTGAGTCTTCCGAAACAGATTACGTACTGGCCGTCCTCCAGCTCAAAAGAAAGGCGGGCCGCCTGGGACTTGAACAGCACGGCTTTGATCTGGGACCGATTATCCTTCAAGGTGAAATAGCAATGGCCTGATGAAGGCTGTCGAAGGTTTGATATCTCTCCTTCCACCCACAGGATATCAAAATCAAGCTCCAATCTGTCCTGGACCTTGGCTAAAAGATCCGAGATCTGCCAGATATGTCTGGCAGAAGGAGGAGATTCCTGGTTAATATCGGGAGAGATAATGCCTTCCAGGGCGGAAGGGGGAAACAGGTTTTTGAGGGAATCTTCTGACACGGTAATTAATCCTTTTATTGATGGTAATGAAAGTACTAGCCGAAGGCAAGCGCCTTCGCCTAGCTATGGCGTCTCAAGAGGGCGTCATCGCGAGATGGTGTCTGAACGAAAACCCACTCGAATGATTCGTTGGGTTTCGCCTGCTGAAATTATATTTTTGTAAGTGCCTGATTTTAGTAGGTTGGGTTGAAGTACGAAACCCAACATAACCTTGCAGGTTCAATCCAAAAGCGACAGTTCAGGCCGCCATAGGTGCCCCGTGCCTCTGGCCGCTGGTGTGGCGTCCGGGGAGGTAATTCTGGCTGTTGCCGTGCTCTCAATTCTTTTGACTG
>JAYEMY010000025.1:0-5489 GCA_034718455.1 Thermodesulfobacteriota bacterium | reverse complement strand
AGCAACGTGCCGTGCCCATTAAGAAACTGCTCGCTATCAGTGGACAGGACAATATCCTTTTCAACCGCCTTCTGGCTGGACAATGCATTTTTCACAAATTCTTGAAGGACGGTATTCCTTACCATCTCCTGGATGCTCCGGCCTTGGACCTCAGCAGGATCACATCCGAACATCCCGGCGGCAGCATGGTTCATACTAATGACCCGCTCTTCCATATCTACGGCAATAACTCCTTCAACCATGCTGGAAAGCACGGCTTTAATCTCGTTTCGCTGCCGCCTGACAGTATCAATATGTTCACGAAGCTCAACGGCCATCTGATTCAGCGACTCGGAAAGGGCCCCGATTTCCTCGGATTCAGCAACAGGTGGTCTGAGCCGTAATTCGCCACGAGCGATGGATTCAGCCCAGATCTTGATCTGCTCAATGGGACGGGTAATGCGGCGAGAAACAAACAGACTGAGCATTGCAGCAAATACAGCTACAACAAGGCTTCCGAACGCAATCTTGATCTTCATATTTTTCAAGACCAAATCTATATCATTCACAGGGACGGATGTGCGAACAACCGCAAGGATATGGTTTTTCTTCTTAACAGGTACCCCCACGTACATCATATCCTTTTCCAGGGTCCGGCTGTACCGTGTAGATGTGCCTGAAGGCCCGCTCAAGGCCTCAATGAATTCCGGCCTGTCCACATGATTATCCATTTTTGCAGGGTCTTTCTCAGAATCCCCAACGACCTTACCGGAGGGAAGTATGATGGTAATACGGGTTGCAGCACTCTTTCCGATTTTTTTGCACAACAGGTCAATAGCCTTTTCATCCAGGGGATCAAGATGTTCCAAGACCTGTTTCTCAAAAAAGCAAGCTCGTATTTTGAGATCGGAAGCAGTCTGTTCAAGAAAAAAATGCTTCAAAGACTCGGATGCATACCATGTTACAGATATCAGGGAGATGATAGTGATCAATAGATAGGACGGATAGAGTTGCCAGAGCAACCGTTTCTTTTTCGGCATACCCCTATTCCTTAAATCGATATCCGACTCCACGGACCGTTTCGATATACTTACCGGCAGGACCGAGTTTCTTTCGCAACCCAACGATCTGGACATCCACTGAACGATCAGTGACAGGATAATCCTCACCACGAACAGCCTCGACGATCTGGAAACGGGTAAAGACCCACCCGGGCCTTCTCGCAATATAATTAAGGATGCTGAATTCCGTGAAAGTCAATTGGACAGGCTCACCATTAACGAGCACCTCGTGGCGTCCCGGATCAATTTCGAGATCGTGAATTCGAAGGACCGATGTCTCTTCCATTTGTCCTTTTATCTTCCTTCGAAGAATCGCTCTGACTCTCGCTAACAGGATCCTCGGGCTGAAAGGCTTGGTGATGTAATCGTCGGCTCCAAGTTCCAGCCCTGTTACGATATCCGCTTCCTCGCCCTTGGCTGTCAGCATTACAATAGGTATGCTTTTGGTGTTGGGATCATTTTTCAGGCGTCTTGTGACTTCCAGACCGTCTATGCCCGGAAGCATAAGATCCAGCACAATAAGGTCAGGGCTTTCCGACCGCACGAGGCGTAAGGCCTGCTCACCTGATACCGCACAAGGAACCTGATAACCTTCTCGTGAAAGATTGAATTTCAGTAGCTCCAGGATATCTTCTTCATCGTCTACCGCGAGGACCTTTTGGTTTACCATGATTTGTCCCTATTAGTCTTCTACCTTCAGCCTATCCACCTGAATAGTTACCAATCATTAATCATGACGCCTCGGAATGACATACATTCCGAGGCACTGTATTACATATTATAGAGTTTAGAAAGTGAAAACCAGGTCCACTTGGATACGGTCTTCATCCCTTTTTCCATCCTTGCTATCATCTTCACGCTCAGTAAGGAAACCGCTGGCCCTGGCTTGAATATTGTCCATCATATAATATCTAAGCTGCATATAGTGTCCTTTGTTATTAGTTCCTCCACCGTGAAAGTCCGAGTCAACGAATACAGCCGGAAAGGCGTAATCTTCCAATTCCTGGTAATGGTATTTTGCATACCAATCGCCTTTTTTCTTCTTGTTGCCCAATGACAGCCCGACAAGCCAACCTGTATCGCGATCATCACTTCCATACGCATCCAAGTCTGCAGGGTTGCTGCCTGTGAAATTATGCCCATTGTCTCTGAGGTCATCGATATCGGCATCTGTATTGACAATATAGTTTGCGTAGATAGAAAATGGTACTGGTAGTACATCTTTTATCTTCAATTTTGCGGCCAGTTCCCAGCATTCGAATTCATTGAGCAGTTCCCCGTCGCTTTTGAAGACCATCTGCTGGCCGTGTTTGTTGTTGTAGCCTATAAATTCCGTCTTATCACCAAGATCATCATATTCAATGTCATCCAGGTCCATGAAATTATAATAAGTCACTCCAAATTCAAGCTTGATCGCATCAACAGGCTTGATTGCAGTGCCTAATTGAAATGCGAGGAGGGTAGGATCAGTGTTGCTGCTCAACTCCTCGACGAAATACTGCCCCATGTTTGCGAAGAGTCCGAACCTTTCAGTGATATCAAATTTGAGGGTTTCAGATAACCCCTCCGGATTGACATCCGGGTCCCATACGAGCGGCGTTGTGAAAAGGGGATTCTTCTGCTTTCCACCTGTAATTTTAAGATAATCCGTGGCCTTCCAGGATGCATAGGCCCTGTCTATCCAAATCCCCTTACCTCTTGCGTGTCCATCGCAACTTTGGTTCGTAGTATTTTGATAACCTGATCCGGAGGCAAACCTGACCCCGACTTCCGTAGTCTCTGTTGTTTTTGCCTTCATACCCAAACGGAGGCGAAAACGTTCACGGTTACGGTTATATTCATCTTTATCCCCACCCGGTTTCTTTTCTTCTCTCCACTGGGTATCGTGGCGGAGCCTCAGGTCTCCGTAAAAATCTATTTTATCAGCCCACGTTGGGAGCTTGAGCCCGCTGGTCTTGATCTCTTCTTTTGCGGCCTCTGTGGCCACTTCCTTAATTGCGACTTCTTGTTTGGCGCCTTCTTTCTGCATTTCATTCAAGAGCTGTTGGGCTTCCGGATGCGAAAGGATACCTTTTTCAACCAGCTTATTGACCAAAATGTCAACTTCTCCAGCCCAAGACTGAGTGCTGCCAAATGTTATAAGTGAAATCGTTATGATAAATACAATGAGTGAAATTTTCTTCATATTTTTCCCCATACCTTTCCATTATCTATCTATTAAATATTATGGGCCTCTCTCCGCTTTGCTTCTAAAATTACAAACCTCACCTCCCTTGATAAAAATTCTAATCCTTTGATTTCGCTTATTATGATTCCGGTTTGTTAAAACCGGATGACTATAAAGTTAGATTTTGGTTAGATTGATAGAATGGAATAAATTGAGGAATTCATTCTTTGGCTTCAAGTTCGACATTTCCGTGCCGAATGATCTCTCCTTGAACCATATAAACGACTTCTTCGGCAATGTTGGTGGCATGGTCTGCTATGCGCTCAAGGTGGCGGCACATCAAGAGCAGGTTGATCAGATAACCCACACGATTAGTATGTTCACGTATGGCCTGTTTTATCACGTCATAGGCTTGGTCTTTCATATCATCTATTGCATCATCCAATTTAAGGACATCCAACGCCAGGACATCGTCCATGTTCACAAGGGCATCCAGACTCTTTTTGAGCATGGATGCCGTCTTATCCGCCATCAAAGAATAATCAAAGGGGATATCGAGCCGTTCCCGTTTAGCAATGATCTGTATCCGTTCTGCGATATTCACTGCCTCATCACCTATCCTTTCCAGGTCGTTGTTGATCTTGATCACAGCAATAAGAAACCGTAGATCCACAGCAACCGGCTGATGCAGCGCCAGAATCTTAAGGCAGTCTTCTTCCACCTCTATTTCAAATTCATCTATTTTAAAGTCACTCTTGATGATCTTTTCCGCAAGATTCGCATCTCTTAACTCAAGGGCCTGAATAGCCATGCGGACACGCTCCTCAACCATGGCTCCCAGGGATAGTATCCCCTTTTTCAGTTTCTCTAACTCTTTTTGTAGACGTATGGTCATAGCACTTTCCTCGCTTACTATCCGAAACGGCCTGTGATGTAATCTTCTGTCTGTTGGAGCTTAGGTTTGGTAAAAAGCGTCTCAGTATCATCCTTTTCGATAAGCTTTCCCAGATAAAAAAAGGCGGTAATATCGGATACCCGGGCTGCCTGCTGCATGTTGTGCGTCACAATGATGATTGTATATAATTTTTTCAATTGATGGATCAGCTCTTCGATCTTTTGGGTGGCTATTGGGTCCAGGGCGGATGCCGGTTCATCCATAAGGACCACTTCAGGCTCAATTGCCAAGGCCCTGGCAATACAGAGACGTTGTTGCTGGCCACCCGAAAGACCAAGGGCTGAATCATTAATTCTGTCTTTGACTTCATCCCAGATGGCGGCCTGGTGGAGACTTTTTTCAACCTGATTTGCAATATAGGCCTTATCTTTTATACCGTTTACTCTCAGGCCGTATGCCACATTTTCAAAAATGGTTTTTGGAAAAGGATTTGGTTTTTGAAATACCATGCCGACATTGCGACGAAGTGTGACTACATCCACACTTGGAGCGTTAATGTTCTGATTATCCAGCAGGATCTGCCCTTCCACCCGGCTGATAGGAATCAGATCATTCATCCGGTTCAGGCAACGCAATAAAGTGCTTTTGCCACAGCCTGAAGGACCAATGAAGGCAGTTACCTGATTTGTATAAATGTCCAGGGAGATGTCATGCAGGGCCTTAAAGTTACCGTAATAGAAATCTAAATTTTTTATTTTAATCTTTAAAGAATGTTCCATTATACATCACATCCGTCTCTGAAGGCGTGCCCGGTAGATAATCGCAATAAGATTCAGGCCAAATACGAGGACAATCAGCACAAGGGCCGTTCCATACTGGAGATGTCGTGTGGCTTCAATCTCTGTTCCGGCCGTGGCCAGGACATAGATATGATAGGGCAGGGCCATGATTTCATCAAAAACAGAAGTCGGCAGAGAAGGTGTATAGAATACGGCTGCGGTAAACATAATGGGCGCAGTCTCCCCTGCGGCCCGGCTGATTCCCAGGATGGCACCGGTAAGGATGCCGGGCAAAGCAGCCGGCAGGACCACCTTATATATGGTTTGCCACTTGGTGGCCCCAAGGCCCAGGGAAGCCTCCCGATAGGTGTCAGGAACAGACCTCAGGGCCTCCTCTGAAGACCCGATAATTACAGGCAAGGTGAGTACTCCCAGCGTCAGGGAACCGGCAAGGATACTCACTCCCATTTTTAACCATACTACAAAGAAGGCAAGACCAAAGAGACCAAAGACCACTGAAGGCACACCGGCAAGGTTGTTGATCCCTATACGGATAGCGCGAAGCAGCCGGCCTGGGCGGGCATACTCATTAAGATAGATGGCAGAGG
>JAYEMY010000024.1:0-5575 GCA_034718455.1 Thermodesulfobacteriota bacterium | reverse complement strand
GTGAGATAGTTCCAAGCTCTCCATTGATCCCGGCGGAAGACCCTTCTCTCCTCTTTACTAATGCCGGTATGGTCCAGTTTAAGAAGGTATTTCTCGGGGAGGAGACCAGGTCTTATGTGCGTGCGGCATCTTGTCAGAAATGCGTGAGGGCCGGGGGCAAGCACAACGATCTTGAAAACGTTGGATACACTGCCCGACACCACACTTTTTTTGAAATGCTGGGAAATTTTTCCTTTGGAGACTATTTCAAAAAAGAGGCTATCTCCTTTGCCTGGGAGTTTCTTACAAAAGAGATAGAACTGCCTGTAGAAAAGCTGTGGGTTACGGTATTCCGGGATGATGACGAAGCCGCGAAATTATGGCCGGAGATAACCGGAATTTCTCCTGATCGTGTAGTTCGTCTCGGAGAAGAAGACAACTTCTGGGCCATGGGGGATACCGGGCCCTGTGGACCCTGCTCGGAGATACTCATTGATCAGGGATCAGGTGTGGGCTGTGGCAGGCCGGACTGCAAAGTGGGCTGTGACTGCGATCGCTTTCTTGAACTCTGGAACCTGGTGTTTATGCAGTTTTTTCGGGATGAATCCGGTAAACTGAACCCGCTTCCAAATCCGTGTATTGATACCGGCCTGGGGCTTGAGCGAATGGCCGCTATATGCCAGGGGAAACAGAGTAATTACGATACTGACATCTTTACAGGTCTGTTAGCGCGTATAGAAGAGCTGTCAGGCCGGACCTATAGCCAAGACAGGCAATCAGACGTGGCCATGAAGGTCATAGCTGATCATGCCAGGGCCGGCGTCTTTCTTATTGCGGATGGACTCATTCCTTCCAATGAGGGGAGAGGATATGTGTTAAGACGCATTATCCGCAGAGCAGTCCGATACGGAAAGGTCATAGGGCTTAAGGACCCTTTCATAAGCTCAGTGGCTGACGTTGTTATCAAAGAAATGGGTGCGATTTATCCTGAACTGAAAAAGGCATCGGCTTTTCTGGGGAAGGTCATAGATCACGAGGAGTCCCGTTTTGCAGAGACACTGGAATTCGGGCTTCGCCTCCTTGACGAGGAAATAGCCATCCTCAGAAAGGAACAGAAGACCCAAATCCCAGGGGATTTTGCTTTCAAACTTTATGACACCTACGGCTTGCCTGTGGATATACTCATTGACGTGGCTAGGGAAGAGGATATGGGGCTTGACCGTGACGGTTATGAACATGCCCGGTCAGAGCAGAGGGAGCGGTCCAAGAAAGCCCGGCATGACGTGGTTACTGAAGAATTGCCGGAGGTATACCGGGAGCTGCTGAGCTCAAATCGGGGTAACAAGTTCGTGGGTTATGACAATACATCTCACAAATCAGAGCTCCTCGCCCTTACAAAACAGGGCCGGCCTGTCCCAAAAGCCTCTGCCGGTTGGTGCGGAGAACTTGTTGCTGCGGAAACACCGTTTTATTCAGAGTCAGGCGGTCAGGCGGGCGACAGGGGTTGGGTGGAAGGGCCTTCAGGCAGGGCCGAAGTAATAGATACCTTCCATAGGGGAGACCTTATAATACACAGTATAGAGGTAAAATACGGAAACCTGGAGTCGGGAGATTCCATAAAGCTTGAGGTATCAGAGGACCTTAGAAAAAATACGGCCCGCAACCACACCGCAACCCATCTTCTCCACGCCGCCCTCAGGAAAATCCTTGGAGAACATGTGAAGCAGGCAGGCTCCATGGTAGCCCCTGACAGGCTGCGTTTTGACTTTACCCACTTTTCGGCCTTAACACCGGGTGAGATCAGACAGGTTGAAGACCTGGTCAATGAACAGATAAGAGAAGACAGAGCAGTCAAAACAGAAATTCTCTCCTATAAGGAGGCAATGGCTCGTGAGGCAATGGCCCTGTTCGGAGAAAAGTACGGAGAGACTGTGCGCCTGGTGAGTATCTCGGATTTCAGCATGGAACTTTGTGGCGGCACCCATATTTCAAATACCGGACAGATAGGTCTTCTCAAGATCATCAGCGAATCCAGTGTGGCTGCAGGGATACGAAGGCTTGAGGCCTGTACTGCCCAAAACGCTCTGGACCTTGTACATGAATTGGAAGAAGCGGTTGCCGGCGTTACCTTTCAACTGAAATGTCCCAGGCTGGAGGTATCTAAAAAGGTCACAAGACTCCTTGCGATAACAAAAGACCTGGAGAAGCAACTCCAGCAGGTTAAGACGGTCCGTGCCACGCAAGGGCTGGACGAGTTGCTGTCCGGGATACGAAAAATCAACAACATTCAAGTACTATCCGCCCGGGTTGAAACAGATAACGCTAAGTCACTCAGGGACCTTGGGGACAGGCTCAGAGATAAGATGGGCTCAGGGGTCGTGGTAATAGGATCACGGAGTGACAGCAAGGCCCTGCTGCTGATCCTTGTCACCAGGGATCTTACTGACCGGCTACATGCAGGAAATATGATCAAGCAGGTAGCACAGATGATCGGGGGAGGTGGAGGAGGTAGTCCTGAAATGGCGCAGGCAGGGGGCACAGAACCGGAAAGACTCGAAGATGCCCTTGAGGCAGTCTATAATATCGTACACGCAAACAGTTCTCCGGCTTCCTGATGGCCTGGTAAAAAAATAAAGGTAACCGTTCACGGGTTCAAAGGTTCAGGGCCTAAAGGTTAAAAACTCAGACCCTCTCACGATCAAGGCTTCTATATTGTACGGCTTCGGACAAATGAGCCATGGTTAAGGTGGTGGATTCCTCAAGGTCCGCAATAGTCCTTCCTATTTTAATTATTCTATGAAATGCCCTTGCGCTCAAGGCCAGTTTGTTCGCGACGGCCTCCAGAAACGACCTGTTTTCTTCTGACAGTTTACAGAAAAACCTGAGTTCTTTTGAAGACATTTGTGAATTGCAGTGGATGGAAAGATCCTTAAATCGTTGTTCCTGTATCTTTCTGGCCCTGATTACCCTCTTTCTGATTAAGGCCGAGCTTTCTCCCCGCCTTGCATGACTGAGTTCCGAATAGGGTACGGCAGGGACCTCGATTTGAATATCTATACGGTCCAGCAAAGGACCTGATATCCGGTTACGATAACGAATTATCTGACTTGGAAGGCATGAGCATTTGTTTCTGGAATCTCCCAAATGTCCGCAAGGACAGGGATTCTGTGCAGCCACAAGGGTAAATCTTGCAGGAAAAGAGAGTGTAATAGCGGCCCTTGCAATGGTCACAACTCCATCTTCAATAGGTTGCCTGAGGCTTTCCAGGACATTCTTTTTGAATTCCGGCAGTTCATCCAGGAACAGCACACCGTTGTGTGAAAGGCTTACCTGGCCCGGCCTTGGCACGGTTCCTCCGCCAATTAGACCGGCATCCGAGATGGTGTGATGGGGTGAGCAAAAAGGCCTTAAAGTAATTAAGGGTTCGTCTGAAGGCAAAAGTCCTGCTACGCTGTATATCGTAGTGGTCTCAAGGGCTTCTTCAAAGGTGAGCGAGGGAAGGATTGAGGGAATACGTTTGGCCAGCATGGTTTTCCCGGACCCAGGCGGGCCTATCATAAGCACGTTGTGACCGCCTGCAGCAGCTACCTCAAGGGCCCTTTTTGCATGTTCCTGACCAATTACATCCTGAAAGTCCCCATATAGGGATTTTCGCTCCTTGAATAATTCATTCAGATCAATTTGCAAGGGCTCGATCTTGATGTTGTCCAGGAGGAACTCAACTACCTCGGAGAGATGACCTGCCGGGAATACTGCGGTTTCTCTCACTACGGCGGCCTCTGGGGCATTTGCTTTTGGAACTATGCAACCATTCAAGTTCCAGTCCCTGGCAGCGAGAGAAAGAGGAAGCATACCCCTTGTGGATTTCAGCGTGCCATCAAGGGATAGTTCTCCTGCAAGACAGTATTTACTGAGCATGTCCTGTGGAATTATCTCTGTGGCGCACAGAATGGCGCAGGCTATGGGGAGGTCCAGAGCCGACCCCTCCTTTTTCATGTCTGCAGGTGCGAGATTGACGGTAATCCTCTGGGTAGGAAACGGGTAACCGCAATTCTTAATAGCGCTTTTGACTCTTTCCCTGCTTTCTTTAACCGCTCCTTCGGGGAGTCCAACCATATTGAAAGAAGGAAGCCCTGACGAAACATCTATCTCAATTTCTATGGGAAAGGCATTTATTCCAACAACAACCCCACTTTTCGCTATAGCAAGCATGAGTGACCGAGTCCTTTCTGATCAATTAGTTTTAGCTAAGTTAATCGCTGGCATCCGTATATGTTGAAAAAGTGTAAACTACAGAATGAAGGATGCCCAGTAAAACATCCTGTAATCTGTTGCCCAGACTTATTGAGAAGTTACCAATAAGAGTCTCATCCTCACCATTTTTCTATCAATCGTGTGTGTTCATATAAACACGATATAATAAACTGATCGGTTGAAAAGGGCTTTATCTCAAAACTTATGGAATTTAAAGACTTTTAAGAATATACATCGACTTACGGTTATAAGACAGGTAACCCTGAACCTCTAAAAGAACCCGCCTACTAAAAAAGGCCTCTCTGACTTAACAGAGAGGCCTTTATGCCTATATCCCGCAAGGTCTAAGAAAACGGATCCTTGCTAGCAGCGTTTTTATCTGTCTTACATCATACCACCTGTGGGCATACCGCCGCCTGGCATACCACCACCCATCGCCGGCTCATCCTTGGGAACCTCAGCGATCATGGCCTCTGTGGTAATGAGCAGACCGGAAACACTGGCAGCATTTTGAAGCGCTATTCGGGAGACCTTTGTCGGGTCAATGATTCCTGCCTGCATAAGATCTTCATATTCACCCATTTCAGCGTTAAAACCAACATCTCCATTCTTGGCTTTTACATGTTCAACAATAACGGAACCCTCATGCCCGGCATTGTTGGCAATCTGCCGCAGAGGTTCTTCAATGGCCCTTTTGATGATATCAACCCCATGCTTTTCTTCCTGGTTATCTGTCTTGAGATCGTTAAGTGCATCCAGGCAACGGAGATAGGCAGTACCACCGCCGGGGATTATTCCCTCTTCTACTGCAGCCCTTGTGGCGTTCAGGGCATCTTCCACCCTGGCCTTTTTTTCTTTCATCTCGATTTCAGTGGCTGCGCCGACGTTAATGACCGCAACTCCTCCGATGAGTTTGGCAAGGCGTTCTTGCAGCTTCTCCCTGTCGTAGTCAGAGGATGTTTCGTCGATTTGTGCACGGATTAGCCTTACACGGCCCTCGATCTTTTCCTTGGAACCGGCACCATCAATAATAGTGGTATTATCCTTATCTATTATAATTCTTTTTGCCGTCCCGAGGTCATTGATAGATACGTTTTCGAGCTTGATACCCAGGTCTTCTGCAACCATCTCACCACCGGTCAAAATGGCGATATCCTCCATCATGGCCTTGCGCCTGTCTCCGAAACCCGGGGCCTTTACTGCGCAAGCCTGGAGGGTCCCCCTGAGCTTGTTTACCACTAAAGTGGCCAGGGCTTCGCCCTCAACATCCTCGGATATGATCATAAGGGGTTTACCCATCTTTGCGATTTGCTCAAGGATCGGCAGAAGGTCTTTCATGTTG
>JAYEMY010000023.1:0-5586 GCA_034718455.1 Thermodesulfobacteriota bacterium | reverse complement strand
TTGCACCAATTTCCATCCATCCTTACAAAGCTAAAAAGTACACAGGCGTGAAGACCATACTCTCGTGAAGACCATACTCTCCAGGTTTAAGGAATCAAAAAATAGAGCGGCCTTAGCTGTGGCGGCTCCCTCATGGATACGATGCCATGGTCGGCGAAGGCGGGGCAACCCTGTCCGGCGGTGAAAAGCAGCGCATCTCCATCGCGCGCGCCATCCTGAAAGACGCTCCGATAATCCTGCTGGATGAGGCCACTGCATCGGTAAATCCTGAAAATGAGCATCGCATTCAAGACGCGATTAATGCCCTGGTTGAATCCAAAACCCTTATTATTGTCGCGCACAGGCTTTCGACAATCAAATCAGCAGACCAGATTATTGTGTTAAACGACCAGGGCAAGACTGAGGAAATCGGCAAACACGAAGAGCTTTTGGAAAATAAAGGCCTCTATGCGAGGCTCTGGCAAAGCAGAGTTCAGGCGAAGAAATGGCGCATTGGAACAAGCAGGGGTGACTCGTGAGGGGCTATCTGATGGTCTTTCTCATCACGTTCCTCGCAGAGATGGGGGACAAAACGCAAATCTCCACCCTCCTGTTTTCCAGCAACAAGGAGATAAACTGCTGGGGTATCCTGGCAGCGGCTTCATGCGCATTGACCCTGGCCACTTTCTTCGCGGTTATTATCGGCTCTGAACTGGACAGGTTTGTTTCAACAAAGACCATAAAGGTAGTTTCAGGGATCGGTTTTATCGGAATTGGTGTCTGGAGCCTGTTGACGGCCAAATAGCGCCCAATATCTGCCACATGACTTGACATGAGCGATAATTGGCGCTAAGCTTCATGCAAAAGAATATTGTAAGGAGGCGGTCATGTCCACACAAATTGCCACATTGCTTGGTGATGAATTAGCAAGCCTGTGTATTGAGAATCCGCTTGATATTATCAATACAAGCCAGAAAGGATTAACCAAAGGGACATTAATCCATATCGGCAGGTTTTTGTCACTCAACCAGAAACGATTGGCCGATATAGGGGCCATTTCTTTAAGAACCTTCCAGAGATACGATGATAATAAGAAATTAAGTCCCATGGCATCGGAAAATATTATTCAACTTGCCGAAATAATAAAACTGGGAATTGAGGTTTTCAACGACCGGGATACTTTTGTGAAGTGGCTGAAAACACCAAACAAGGCTCTGGGGAAAAAATCGCCGATTGAATTATTAAGGTTTAGAACCGGATGCGACCTGGTTCGTAACCTTATGGGTCAAATCCAGCATGGAATAGTTGCCTGATGAATGTTTATCGTATCGGAAAGAAACAATTTATAAAGGATCTTTCCGGAACGGGCGCCGTTCTGTACGGCGGGCGCTGGAATTATTCCGGATACCGCGTTATATATGCTTCCGAGTCGATCCCGTTGGCAATTTTGGAATACATTGTTAAAGCAGGGGCGGTTGAAGATGAACTTAGCGATTTAAGTATAGCATTTTTAAATCTTGAAAACGGAGTAAGCGTTTCAGAAGTCGACATTCAGCAGCTACCAAAGAATTGGAACAGTTATCCCGCACCGGAAGAATTAAAAAAAATCGGTACTGACTGGTTGCTTTCAGCCGAAAGCTTGATTTTGAAAATTCCAGCGATATCCGCCCCCGATTCCTGTAACATCCTGATAAATCCCATCCACCCTGAATTCAACAAGGTTGAGTTATCAAGAATCGTCGATTATCGCACTGATATTCGGCTGGGCAAGAAAAAGTAACGGTAAGAGTAATTTGAAGAGATAGGGTTCAGAGGTCAGAGGCTTCCATACCGTGAGGCCAGGAACATTATCAAAGTCACTATCTTGTGTCGCAATATGATCTATCTGAGGTTGAGATACAGTTTCTAACGGCATCTTTTTTCAGACGAAGGGCAAATTCATGGTTTTTTACATTTAGCCTGTCCGGCTATACCTGTGTTATCTTTGGCTCATTTTATTTCCCTGTCAACAACAAAGCGGCAGGGCATACCCAGGACATCCGCCGAATTTGCCAGCACTTCATCACAAGTCACTATTTCTATTCCAGCCCCGAAGCAACATGCTAGGTGCAAGGCATCGAGGGTGCGAAGAGCTGTTTTTCTGGAAGAAATCCACTTTTGCGCTTGTCGATAGTGTTTCGTGGTGATGGAAAGCCGCCTGAACAGACCTGAACGGGTATCCTCTGCAAAGGCGTTTTCCACAAGACTGGCCTGCGCATCAGTGATTTCCTTCATGCGGACCCAACGGGAAAGGGCAGAAGCAAACTCCAATCCAGTAAGGTCGCTGATGCCAACGGAAAATCTGAGTGATGACAGGAAATCCTGTATCGTCTGACTTGTTTTCTCCTCTCTATAATAAGGCAGAAGTGCGCTGGTATCCAGATAGTAGCCGCCTCTATCCTCGTTCATCACGCATTTCCCGTATTAATTCTGCTGCCGGCAGTTTTGCCGGAGGAACCATGGCCCTCAAAGTGCTGCGGTCAGGAAAACGTATCTTTCCTGTTTCAACCTCTGAAACCGGAAGCAAGCGGGCTGCCGGTTTGCCGCGGCGCATGATAACGATTTCTTCTCCAACCGCCACCGCATCCAACAGACGGCTGATCTGTTGTCTGGCTTCACGTACATTTACTCTTTGCATAGTTTCTCCACCTATTATAAATGATTACATATTAGTAAGCAGTGTACACATAATATGTTGCCACATCAATGGTTTTTTCCTTTCCAGCGCCGGAAAATGTTCGCGATGATTTAACAGCAGGCTTTCGGGGCATGTATTTTACCAGCAACGAAGGTGTATCGATAACCTTGAATTTGAGGCAAAGCCGAAGGGCATGGATATTCAGTTAGAAAGTTTCTATTCTTATCCCGGATAGAGAAGCTAATTTGGATTGCCTCTCGTCGAAAGTAAGAAACCTGTCAGCATTAATTGATAAAGCTGAGGCCACATGCAGAATATCCAGGGCTCTTGAGCCCGTTTTACTCGTGTGCTTTTTCGATAAATCAACAGCGTATCTGAATGTGTCAGTCCAGCTTATTTGTGGACGATAATAAACTCCTTTGCTTTCATGTTCAGCAAATTTTGCCATAATAAGACGTATCTTATCCGTTGTAATCTCAGTCCTGAATTCCTTCAGATTGATAGCATTGTTGAACTCTAATTCGTGAAAAATTGTTAAAGGAATGGCTTCATTGTTTTCCTTAAGCCAATTTGAGATATCCAGGGAATGTTCTTCTTTGATATAGAGTTTAACGATTACACTCGTATCGACGTAGAGCACTTAAACCTGTCCTCCCTGCCTTCAATAACTATTTCGCTTATTGGTTTTCCTCTAAGGTCAATAGCTTCATTGTAGAAATCAGGCCACTCGATTTTGCTTTTAGGGGCTAAGGACACTATCCTGGCTACCGGTTTCCCCCTTTTTGTAATGATTATTTCTTGACCATTATTAATGCCGCTAAGAACCCTGGCAAAATTTTTCTGGATTTCTCCAACAGTTGCTGTTTTCATATTTTTCCTTATTTGATATTTACGTATATTATATGCGTAATGAATAATATGTCAAGATTGACAGAACTAGATATACTTTCTGAGATTTGTCACCAAAATCTTCAGACCAATATCCCATGATACCGTCATCTCTTGTTTTCAAGCCGTTCCCCGCCCTGATAAATCGTGATGAACCCTGAGATTATTGGACCTGCTTTTTCTTGACATGTCGCACCCTTTTTTATTGAAAATCATTTATAATAATGTTTTGATAAAACCTAAGTTGAGCGGTTAACTGTTAGCCATTAGGATTTAGCTTTGAAAAATCAAGGCATTACATTAATTAGAAATAACACCCAACGGGTAAATGTTTGTAATAGCAAAACATCCTGTAATCATTAAACTAATAGCTAACGGCTAAAGGCTAATCACTATATATAAGTTACGCATACGAAACTTATACAGCTAATTCGAGCAGCGGCTCAAAAAGGACTTTTTTCAGTGTAATCACATCTTTATTGACTAAGGATGAAGCAAAGCAGCTTTTTACTTTCATGGAAAAACTTATCAGCTTCCTCTGAATGTATGTATACAAAAACGCCGCATTGACCATTAACCATTGATACTGGCACCGAATCTGTGAATTCCTGTATCAAGGCCAAATCCGCAATTATTGATAAATTTGCCGGAATCGCGGAAATTGTCCCGTTGTCTGAGAAGGTGGATCTCTTTACCTTTGATGTGGATAATATTCTCGTCAACTAATTTTCGAAGCATGCGGGAGAATGTCTCAGGGGTGATTCCGAGCAAAAGAGCGATTTCGCCTTTTGGTACCGGAAATTTGAAGGATCGAGAATGTTCTTGTTCTGCAAGGTAATTGAAATAATTAAGAAGACGCTCTTTGGGGCAGCAAATAGCCAAATTTTTGATACTGTTCAAATAGACCTTTTGCCATCCGGCAATATATTGGAACATACGTATTGTAAAATCAGGGCGATCGCGGAGTATACCGCAGACTCCATTGATATCAACAGCCAGTGTTTCGACATGTTCCAAGCATATGGCGCTAACAGGATACCGCCCTTCCATGAGTAATACGAGCCATAGTTTTGATTTCCTTTCGACCCCAAAAGGGTTTTGAACATGTTGTATGAAAAAAAGAGGGCGGACATGAGAATTGAAATCAATCCCCGATTCCGGCTGGTAATGACATATAAATTATTGCAAATCAGGCGCATTTATAACAGCAAAAACCGGGTTGTCAAGAAGGTAGCAGAAGGTTTCCCCATCATTAGGGCTTACTGCAGGACTCTTTTTGATCTGAATAACGGGAATTCTTATACTGTCCGGTTATTGAATTTTGCAAAGGACCGTCGTTATTGCAATTTTAAAACGATAATGTTGGCGAATTCATCTTTTTGAACGGCATTGAAAAATCCGCCGGCCCTTGGAAAAAACCCTCGTTTGTTGCCACCATAAGTTCTGAATTAATGGGTTTGCCCGACACCCAAAACCTCCCTTTTAAAAAGTTGTTTTTGGTGTCGAATTATACCAAGTCGAATGGGTTAAATTCCTTTTCTCTAAAGCAAAACTTCGCCGTCTTCCGCACAGGAGCCAATTAGAGGTAGGGCGAAAGGATGGAAAACGGGGTCAGTGATTGAAGAACCGGAGCACACCTTCAAATATACCCTAAACATGAAATGGAGGGCCTTTGGCCTGATCCACTACTTGAGGAAGCCGAAAGCAAGCAAAGGGGGTGTTGCGCATTCAGTCCAGGGATCCAGCGGCCTCATGAATGAGGCCAAGAGAAAGAAACATCGGAACCGGTTCAGGGCGATCACCAAGAATACCTTCCAGGGACTCAAGTCTTATAAAGCCATATCGCTCATAGAAGCTGATAGCATGAGGTTTGGCGTCCACGACCACTCCCACGCACCCTACTTTCTTGCCCATATCGCAGGCCAGATTAAATACAGCCCTTAACAGTAATGATCCTATTCCGCACCCATGGGCGGACTCATCAACTGCCAGACGAGCTAAACGTAAAATAGGCAATGGGTATTTTGGTAAGCGCTTTTTCC
>JAYEMY010000022.1:0-5616 GCA_034718455.1 Thermodesulfobacteriota bacterium | reverse complement strand
GGGCTCACTGGCCATTTTCTATCTGGCCTCTTCAAAGATGATGAAGGAAGCACACCTGGGAGCGCCATTGCTTGCCCTAGTTATTGGATTGATCATAGGTAATCTCAAGAAGATGCCTAAATGGTTCCGGACCTCAATGAGGACTGAATACTATATAAAAACAGGGATTGTCCTCCTTGGCGCAACCTTACCTTTCACCCTCATAATCACGGTCGGCCCGATTGCCTTTGTCCAGGCAACCATCATCTCCATAACCACCTGGTTAACCATCTATATGGCTGCTACTAAACTCTTTGGATTGGAGCCAAGGTTCGGGGCCGTCCTGGGGACCGGCGGCGCAGTATGCGGTGTATCCGCATCAATTGCTGTTGGTAGTAGAGAAACCTATGAAAAACATATCTGATGCCTCCAGCCTGCAAGATTGTACAGCCTTTATTTTCGAGAGCACCGGGCAGAAGGTTGAACCTAAGACAGCCGCGGAGCTGTGGCCCAAAATAATACAACATAAATGGGTGCTTTCCGAAAAACTGGGCCGGGATGTAGGGATAAAGGTAGCCTGCCTGGATTTTATCGATAATATCGAGCCACTGCATCAAGATCTTCACGATACACAAAGAATTCAGCTTCTCCGGGCGCTGGGGGCCCATATGATCGATCGATCAATATGGGACACCATATCCGAGACTCAGCCGCCAAAGCAGATTGTGAATAGAAGAATCATACTTCCCCTGACGGCAATAGAACTCGCACGCAAACACGCAGTTATTCCGCCCCACACTATCATATTTTTCGGGCCGCCAGGTACAGGCAAGACTCACTTTGTCCGGGCTATAGCAGGTATACTTCAGTGGTGGTATGTTGAAGTCAGTCCCAGCACCTTGATGGCCGATGGAGAAGATCGCCTCGGTGCGAACCTGAAAACCTTGATAGAAAATGCAGGCAATCTCGACGAAGTGGTCTTGTTCATAGACGAATTCGAGGAAATAGCAGGCAGCCGTGATCACGCCTCCCGCATCGACAAATCAATTACAAATGAGTTCCTTAAACAAGTACCCCTGATGAAAAGGCAGGAGAAAAAAAACTTACTGGTATGTGCGACCAATTATATCCGGCAACTGGACACAGCCTTATTACGACCTGGTCGTTTTGATTGTATCATTCCGGTTGGAGGATTGGATGATCAAGGCCGTCGAACCATTTTCGAGCATTATCTGTGCGATACCAACCGGGGCGAGGTGGATGTGGACAAAATCATCTCCCTGATTACGCTTTTCACCCCTGCGGATATCGAGTACCTTTTTCAGAAGGTCAGACAACTTGCTTTTGAGAGAGAATACAACAAAGGAGAAGATTACCGTGTGACGACAGAGACATTTGTAGAAATGATTCCTAATATTCCGCCTACACTCACTGATGAAATCATCGAGGATTTCAAACAGGACTGTGCAAACTATACCAGGTATTGATTCCCGTCTGAACCATTTGTCCGGATAACAGGTACTCACACTCAATCGTCATTTCCGCGAAAACATAGATTTTTTGCGGCCAATTAATTTAACAAACCAGGGTCTGCTTGGTCGGGTCACCAGCGTTGACCGGGGATTTTACATGGTGACTGCCTCGATAGGTGAAAAAGGCACGTTAAATGGTACAAAAATAGGAGAAATAATAGTGAAAACGACATGTTCTTCAATATACATTGTTATTGCATGTGTCTTTAGCTTAATCTTTGTTGTTAATATCGCTCAGTGCGATCAAGGAGACCCGATGGATTCTTTCCAGGTATTTGCGGTGGGAAAGGTAAAAAAGGATTCAGGAATTACGACCATAGAGATTTATAAGAAATATGCCGATGCCCTTTTGGGGTTGGATCAATTTTCCCATGTGATAGTGCTGTACTGGTTTCATAAAAACGATACCCCTGAGAAAAGGAGTGTTTTGCGTGTCCATCCAAGACATAATATGAGCAATCCTTTAACGGGTGTGTTTGCCTGCCATTCCCCTTGCAGACCTAATCTTATTGGTCTGTCGGTTTGTAAAATTCTATCTATCAAAGGCAATGTCATCCGGATTGATTCAATCGATGCCTTTAATGATTCGCCGGTGATAGACCTTAAATCATATATGCCTTCCATGGATTCAATCCAAAATACCTTTGTCCCGAAATGGGCAACCAGGCCTTATTCCTCTCATCCGAAGAAAAAATCTCATCCATCAGAAATCATCAAGTAGTTAAGGTGAAAAAGCCGATCCATTGAAACGCATTGCTTTGGTCTCAACACCATGGTCTCTTTTTAGCCGTCCCTCTATTCAACTTGGAACGCTGAAGGCATATCTGAGCACACAATTTTCCGACTTGGAAGTTGCGGCCTACCACTTTTATTTAAAAGTAGCAGAGACCATTGGTTATAGGCTCTATCAGGTCATTTCTGAGAGGACATGGCTGGCGGAAACCGTATATGCCGCCCTGCTGTTCCCTGAGCGCCTTGAGCATATAGAAAAGGTCTTTTGCAAGGAGGCCTCCGGCACCCCCCTTGCCCGCAAGGCCGGTCTCGAAACCCTGGCCACTCAGGTTAAGAAGGTATCAGATGCCTTTATTGACAGCACAGACTGGGGAGCCTTCGGCCTTGCTGGTTTTTCAGTATGTCTTTGTCAGCTCACATCCGCGCTCTATTTTATTAAGCGCGTCAAACGAAGGTTCCCGGATCTCACTATTGTGATAGGCGGATCTATGTTTGCAGGAGAATCAACCCGGGACCTGTTTCAGGTGTTTCCCCAAGTGGATTTTGTGGTCAACGGTGAGGGCGAACTCCCTCTGAGCCAATTGGTTCGTCATCTCAGAGATTCCCAAAGTCATGAGGAGATACCCCATATCCCGGGGATTGTTTCTCAAAAAGCCGGAAATAAAGAAACCCCGGTTTCCTTCAGCCAAATGGAGACCCTGAGTAACCTCCCGGCTCCTAACTATGATGACTATTTTAATCTGCTCAAGACATTCAGCCCGCATAAGACCTTTTTCCCAACCCTATCAGCCGAAATATCCAGGGGATGCTGGTGGCGTCGGCCACAAGGTGCTGCGAAATACTCAGGGTGTGCCTTTTGCAACCTGAATCTCCAGTGGAGCGGTTACAGGTCAAAGAACCCATTACAGGTGGTCTCTGAGATCGACAACCTTACCACAAAGCATAAGACACTCTCTGTAGCCTTTATGGATAACCTGCTTCCAATAAAGGAGTCAGAAGACATTTTTACCGGGCTTGGCAAGCTGAGCAAGGACTTTAGCCTGTTTGCCGAGATACGGGCCACAACCCCAAGACATATTTTAGAGGCAATGCAGGCCGCAGGAACGCACGAGGTCCAGATCGGTATTGAGGCCCTTAGCACAAGACTGCTTAAAAAGCTCAACAAAGGAACCACGGCTATTCAGAACCTGGAAATCATGAAACACTGCGAAGAACTCGGTATAGTAAATGTCTCAAATCTGATTCTCCATTTTCCAGGCAGTGACCTTATGGATGTGGAGGAAACCTTGCGGAATCTTGAGTTTGCTCTGCCATTTCGTCCTTTGAAGTTTGTCCACTTCTGGCTCGGTCTTGGAAGCCCTGTGTGGCAGGATCCCCGTTCCTTTGGGATCAAGGCGGTTTTTAACCATCCTAACTATGCTGCCATATTCCCGCCTCATATTTTCAGCTCCATGAATTTTATGATTCAGGCCTATCGTGGCGACCTTGGGCTTCAAAGAAAGATCTGGCAGCCAGTCAAGAAAAAGATAAGGGCATGGGAAAAGGGGTACGCCGAACTTCATAGGGGTCCTTTGCGCATACCTATCCTCAGCTTTCGGGACGGCCGGGATTTTTTGACCATACGCCAAAAGCGGGGTGGCTCCGAGCCTTCGACGCACCGCCTTGTGGGAACATCCAGGGCGATCTATCTTTTCTGTCAGAGGCATCGTTCGCTTAAAAGAATCCTGGCACATTTCTCTGGAATACCTGAGGACAGAATCGTGCCTTTTCTAAGGATGATGGTAGATAAAAGGTTGATGTTTGAAGAAAATAGGAGATACCTGAGCCTGGCCATACCGGTGAGACCGGCTGGCAGGCGACTACACAACTATACGGGGCAGGTGGCAAGAAAAAAATGAACCTTTGAACACTGATCCCGTGAAGGGTTACGTATATCTCAAAAAAAACGGGAGACTGGAATGCCGGGAAACAATCAAAATGTGATAGTCGCATGTTGTGGTTTAGTCTGCTCTAAGTGCGGATCGTATACAAGTAACAAATGCCGGGGTTGCCGAGGTGAAAGACCTGTTTTTCAAAATTGTAAAATCAGAACATGTAATATGAACAACGAGTATGATACGTGTGCTGATTGCAAAGATTTTCAAGAATTAAAGGAGTGCAAAAAATTGAATAACATAATTTCAAAAATATTCGGGTTCTTTTCCAAGACAAACAGAATTGAAAGTCTTAATCGTATAAGGGAAATAGGTCTCGAAAAATTCAAATCCGAGAATATATAGGCATTCACCTCCCGCACCAACTCGAAAAGCATAATCCCGGAATTGTAAGATAAGAATGTAAGAGAGTATAGGAGGCAGACGGCAAGATCATCCTTTGTAAGAAAGCCAGGCTCTGAAAAAAGGATTTATAAATCTGTATTCACCGCCGCTTTTAAACAGAATATTGAGCTTGATCAGTCGTGTAATTGCTCTTCGGACAGATGATGGGTTATTAAAGCCGGCGGATTTCATGAATGCGACGGAAAAGACCCTTTTCCCGCCCTCTTTTGCTATTGCCACGAGGCACTTGAGTTGAATGTTTGTCAAAAGACTAATATAATTTTCGTAAGATTTTTGTTCCCTGGAAAATATCAATTCAAGTGCGTTTTTCAGTTTGTCCAAGCTTATGATCTCTTTTTCTAAAGTTACTTCCCATAGGGCCTCGCAAAGTTGTTGTATGTCCCCGGGAATGTTGTTGGCGATTTCAAACACCTTTTGCAAAACTTCATCCTCAATCTTACGCTGTTCTGTTCTGAATTTCTTTTTCAGGAATTCTGAGAATTCTTCATAAGGTAAGGGGTCCACTTTAAGGTTTTCCTCCCACAGAAATCCTTGCCTGAAACTATGGTCCCGTATTTAAAAGGATTCATAAGTCTCCTCTCTTGGAGTATTTTACTGTAGTGTATTATACACATTAGCAAAAAAATCAAGAAGAAAACGGTAACAAGCTTATAATCTTTGACCAGGACCATTACGCCATCTTTGATGCCTATGAGGTTTTTATTCTTTGCGGTCGTAATGTTCTTATGCCTACCGGAATTCCTGAAAGAATCACCAGAGAAGATATATTACAAAAGTACAGCGTTCAGTTGGAAGAATTTTATCTCTGAACCTTACTGCTTTTTCCTGAGATTCCCTTCTTATCTTTTTTGAGTACTGCTGTAATCAGGGACGATCTGCCGATCTTGTTATTCCGGATGGTTTCACCACGCTGTGATATGCACAAAACATTTGTGTAACACAGAAGAGAGAAAAGATTCATAGGGTCGGCCACAGTGCCTGCCCTACATACTGTCCACCGAATAAGGCTGTTTGGATTTACGAACAACTCGTTA